>JBBKXU010000260.1:0-2863 GCA_037969645.1 Ferruginibacter sp.
AATTCAATTAGTAAATTAAGGACATATAACCCATTCTGCCTAATTTTTTGAGTGGTATTATTTAAGCCCTTGCCCCGACGAAAAATATCTAAAAGGGCTTTAACCTGATAAAGAATTAACAGCTAACCCATTGTAATAAATGCGAGTGGCTGAATGTGTATTCAAAGCCTTTCAAAAAAAAAGCGCAGGCACAAAAAAAAGCGCTTTTCAGCGCTTTTTTTAAACTATTCACCCGGTTCTATTACAATACCTGTATGGTTTGTATTTCGTTGAAACCTGAAGGATGGATTATTTTAAGAAAATAAGTGCCGCTGCCCAGTTGCTCATTTAACTGAATGCTCTTGTTCAGCGCATTATTTAAAAGTTTAATTTTTTCAGCATATACCTGTTGGCCCAGCTGGTTGCTCAGTTGAATACTGTAGTCGCCCGGAGCGGTTTTATTGAACTGAATGTTCAATTGTTTTTTAACTACCGGGTTAGGGTAGACGTAAACGCCTGTTCCCGTTTTTACGGTAGCGGTTTTCACGATCGCACTGTATTGTACCTGTCCGCCCAGGCTGGTAGCTTTGATGCGGTAAAAATTATCTGCATTCAGCGGACTCAGGTCATTATCAGTATACGAACCCACGCTGCCGTTATTGCCGGTTGCCGCACGGGTAATGATACCCGCAAAGTTGATACCATCGGCACTGCGCTCTATTTCATACTGCTGAATATTTACTTCGTTGGCTACCTTCCATTGCACGGCCACGGAGCGGTCGGCATTGCGGCTGGCCTGTACCGAAATAAAGCTTACCGGCAATACGCCCTGCTGTTTAAATACGATCTTAAAACGATCGGCAGCATAAGAGCCGGGGATATTGACCACGTTAAAATTAACGGTGGTTGGGCCCGCCATGTCGAGCATGGTCACCGCTTGTGTGTATTTATCTACCAGGTAAGCCTGGCGGCCCGGGTGATCCATATTATCCAGCTGCAGCTTCCACTGGTAGCTCTGTACCTTCACCCTCTCCATTTGAATATGCAGGGTATCGTTATTGGTTGGCTCTGCTCTCCTGTCGATTACCAGTAATTTTTGAGCTGTTTTCCAGCTGATCGATTCCCCGGTATTCTGCATTTTATGAATATCATTTCTGTCTACGGCATTTGAATAATTCACATCAAAATCTGCCATGATTCCATCCTGTAACAGGTAGCTGTTTTGAAACAATACATTTAGTTCAAGCTTTAATTTTTGTGCAAAGCCCAGGCTGAACATTGTAGGTGTAGTGGTAATCGTACTAGAATCAGACTTGGCCGCTTCGGTAAAACTGATTGTTCCCCCTGTAAAACTTTTTACGATAAACGCAAGGCCAGACTCTACCAAATTATGTTTGCCTGCAGGATAGGTTGGGCTGGAAAAAAAGTTCCGGTAATCTGTGCCGTCATAAAAGAAAGTTACATAACCGCCTAAGCTATAGGCCCCTCCCAGCCTTGGATCCCAAACATAATAAGCATCATCAATATTTGTTTTACCTACTTTTCGCATATCGATGGGTGATGCAAACGGATTGCCGATCACTTTAAACTGACCAACAGGTACAGTAAGTGAAGACAGGTCCCATTGGGTATATAATTTTCCTTTCGACCTTAAATTGGTTTGACTCGAAGCCGTAAAAGCAATTGGAATCCGGTCACCTGGTACGAATACCATATAACCCTCATAGCTTTTAAGCGGTAAATAGGCATTATCCAACGGAATCCAGTTATCCGTACCTCCGTCATAAATTTTTATTGAACTATTATTACCCTGTAAATCAAAACCCCTGGCGGCAAAATTAGCCCTGAGATCAGCCGCTAAGAAACCATAACCAACAGTTGCATTGCCATTTTCCAGCCAGCTTTTTCTGATAGTCTGTGCAGCATCGTTAGTTGGCGCACTTAACAAACGCCATTTACGGGCATTTAATAAATGTCTTTCTACCGTAACATACCCGTTGATGGCATTATCAATCGCTAATGGCCCCACCCTGGCCGTACCCAGATTGGTAGACTTTAAAACAAGGTATCCGCCGGTATATAATTTGGCTGTGCTGTTATTCTCAAATAAAAGGGCATCCAAAACATTTAATATCGTATCGCTTGCGGCTGTTGAAATAATATTCACATCATTACTTACCGTGAGCGATTTCAATGTCCTGTCTTTAAAAATACTGCCGGCAATGCTTTGCGCACTTGTGCCATTTAATGCCAGTTTACCCTTTGTTACATCAAATTCTCCATTCACATCTTTGGTAATGGTTCCTGCAATTTGCAGTTCACCGTTAGTAACGGTTACGGTTGCACCGGCTTGAATAATGATATTCGTAATTGTGGCTACACCCGAAGAAAGGGTGGGTTGGTTTGGTCTTGCTCCCTGTATATAAACATCAGGGCAGGATACAGATGGCAGGTTATTATCCGACCAGTTACTAAGGGTATTCCAGTCGGTATTTGTATTGCCTACCCAAACGTTTTTAAATTTAATAGTTGTAACGGCAGACGGTTGTGGATTGATACATGTACCTGTTCCAACTACCCTGTATAAATAAGTACTCAGAATAAGCGGAGGATTTGTTATGCTAAGTGTGCTCGTTGCTGTATTTGAATATGGTGCTGCATTGGGTACACTATTCCAGTTTGATCCATTATCTGTACTTAATTGCCATTGGTAACTTATACCCGTCAAAGAGGGAACAGAAAGCGTACCACTTGAACCAACACCTACGCAGAAATCAGTTGTATTTACAGGCGTACCAAGTACTGGTGCCGGGTTTACAGTAATCGTTCTGCTTACTGATGCCAGCGCTCTGCCGCATACGTCTGTCGCTGTCCAGGTTTGGGT
>JBBKXU010000261.1:0-2543 GCA_037969645.1 Ferruginibacter sp.
GAAACCTATGTTAAACCTTTCTTTTTTTTACCATCGGTATTTTTTTCTTTTTCGCTTCTTCGTTCCATAAAGCGGCTGTTATAATTATTTCACGAACTTCTTTCGTTTTGATATCACGCAGTGAATATAAACTGACAGAGGCTACAATTGCTCTGCCTTTCAGTTCCAATCCAGCAAAATCAGAGGCGAAATCTTTACCACGGCAGAAGCACAAATCAATGCCATTTGGTATGGAGTTTAAGTAGCAAAACATTCCAAAATGATGATAAAATGGAATTTTAAAACTGAGTTTTTCTTGAATTTGAGGAACAAGTTCAAGAAACAAATTTCTCAAGTGTGTCGCAACTGTTTGTTGTTTTTCGGACAGATTGAAAATATAGTCATCAACCTTTTGTGTCATTTAACCTTTTAATTTTTTTAACAACAGCTTTCACCTGCTTTTTCATTACATCCAAATCGGCAAACTGCTGCTGTATAAAACCGTTGTCTTCCAAGCGGCCAAGTACTTTATTCATCTCTTCATTAGTATCGTAAACCATTTTGCGAAACGGATTGCTGTAATCCTTAGCACGGGAATCGTGAATGCCCTTGCACATCCATTCTTTAGTAGCAACTGCCTGTTGCAATAATTGTGTAAGTAGAGCAGGAGTAAATTGTTTGGAGGTGATATTCAGTATTTCAAGCAATGAAGTGTAACCATGGTTTAACCTGTCAGTAGTATAATTATTCCCCTGGCGTTTGTAAAAATCATGTGTATCATCCCAGTTTTTTATTTTACCTGATTTAATATTCAGCTTAAGACTGTCTATTTCTGATTTTTGAATTAACTGTCCGCCTATATTCAACCATTCGCTACGCTGCACTTTGGCAGACAATGATTTTTTTATGGCAGAAAAATCAGCAAACTTGTTTTTTTGAATATGGTTTAACAGTTCCATAGTTCCATAATACTTTATCAGTTCATTAAACAGGAGGATGGCTTGTGGTACTTTATGAAGCTCTGTTTTTCTTTTCGTGTTTTCCCAGCCTTTTAATTCCGCAACTCCTGCCTCATTGGGCTTTAAACTTTCCAGTACTTTAAGAGAAGTAAATAATTCATTAATGGTATCTGGCGCCAAAAAATCAAATTCAATTAACTGTATTTTTTCTGTACGTCTGTCTCGGGCAATATATTTCCATTCGTTACGTGCCAGTGCGTACATATTGTACATGAACCAGTAACCGGGCATAACTACCAGTTTGTCATTTGTTACATCGTTACTAACTAAACTAAATGGGATTGGGATATTCAACTCAGCGGGGAAGTCGCCTTTAGCAATAATTGTAAATGAAGCAAATTTAGAATTATGCTTTAAACTTACGCACAGCCCAGGCCAAAAACCACGTCCGGCAATGATTTCACCATCTGCGGCACGGCTGTTATGATTACTGCCGATAGTAGCACCTGCTGCCATATTGCTTTGACCCATTACCACGGCGGCGCACAAAAAAGAATTGTTATGATGCTGTTCATGTGCAGGAAATATCAATGAATTTAAAACTTCGCAACAGGAAATGGTGGAGTTGTTGCCAAGAAAAGAATTAATCAGTCTTGCACCATATTTTAATTGCGAATGTGACGACAACACAAACCGCACAGCTTTTACGCCATAAAAAATGCGGCAACCGTAACCTACAATACCGTTTACCAGTTCGCAACCTTCGCCTATTTGCGATGTGCGGTTTTCGTCACTATTAACTGTTATGTTCTTTAATTTATTAGCTCCCTTAAAATACGCATCGGTACCCACCCATACATCTTTAATGATCTTACAATTTTTGATTACCGTTCTGTCGCCAACTTTTCCGTAATAGCCACGTTGTTTATCAAAACGCTTTTCAGTAAACTCCTTAAATTTATTCAGTAGCGCATCATCGGCCCTGTATTTGCTCCATAGCCATGCATCGCCCGCCAGCATACCATCAAAAGGAATAACACTGCGGCCACCGGCTTCATTACCGAGTTCCATCCATACCCGGTTCTTTTCTTCTTCACCGTCTTTTAAAATTCCATTACCAAATTTTGCGTAGTCGGTAGTGGCCAGTTCGTTTACGTTGGCAATCATTACTTCATTGCCAATAATATAGTGACTCAGATAATTTACATTGTCAATACACACATTATTGCCCAGATCGCTGCTGATGATAGTACTGTTATACAAACCAACCGGCATACGCAGGTTATGAAATTCGAGATAGAAGGGCTCGAGTTTTCCAATGCGAACAAGCCCGTGAAATTTGCAGTTACGAACCAGCTGGGGGTTAAATTGGCGGGAAACAAAGACCTTGTTCCAATCGTCGGATGTGTTTCGGTTTTTGATCAATGCTTCAATATCCTGCGCTGTGAGTTTGCGGTAATCGATACCGTTTTTGTTGTGCTTGTTACGCAGATGATATTCATCTTTTCCTTTGGGAATATATTTTTCATCTACAAAATTGTAGCCCAGGTTATTTACAGGATGCTTTTTTATTATGTTCATACCCCTGTCCCCTAAAGGGGAACT
>JBBKXU010000262.1:0-5376 GCA_037969645.1 Ferruginibacter sp.
ATAACAAGGCAAAACCAAATACCCGGATGGGTAAAAAAAGCCAATATCAGTAAACAGGATTCGCTGAAAAAGGCCGGCTCTGTTTGGCAATACTACCAGTTAATTGGTATTCAATGGGCAACAGACAGTACCCGAAGTGGTAATCCGATGTTGGCCAATCTTGCTAATACCAGTATGGAAACCTACAACCAAACTGCGAGCAGTTGTATTGGCTGCCATAATTTTGCCAGGTCTACCAATCCAACAATACTGTCTGATTTTAGCTGGGTAATGGGACGGGCCCAAAACCCAATTACAAAATTACCCGAGGCAAACGGACCTGCTATTTTAAAATACTTAATGCGTGAAAACCCTTACAAAAAATGGGGCACCTGGCCCGATAGCAAATGGAATACCTACAGCAGTTTAATGAAGGGTGAAAACCCACATGGTAACAGTGTACGTATTTATGTAAATGATGTTGCACTCAATTATATTAATGCCGGCAACCTGCCGACTAACCCGCAGTTGCCTGCTGGCAGTATCGTAATGAAAGAAAACTACCGAACCATTCAACCCGATCCTGCAGAAGCTGGTGATTTGGTTGAATTAACCGTAATGTACAAAGCCAAAGATGAAGCCGGCACTCCGCGTTGGTTTTGGATGAAAGCCAGACCATACGGGCCCATTAATGAAGTTGGCTTTAACCAAAGCGCTTGTATCAGCTGCCACGTAAACTGGAAAGGAAACGGTGATGGTATGCTGAGCTACAATTTTGGTAAACGACCAGTGATAACCGAGTTGCCGTATTCAACAAATCAGGGTGCCCAAAACATTAACAACAAAAAAGAAATGGATAAATTAAAAAAGTACTTTGTGCAAAATTGATTTTATTACTTTTGGTCAAATACAATACTTTTATAGCCGCAAAAAAATAATATGAAAAAAATTATCGCCCTGGTTGCCATGGTAATTACCTGTTGCACCGCTTTTACAATAATCAACGACCCCGAAAAAGATATTGCCGGTCAATGGCGCATTGATGACAGCGTGTTGGATAAGACAACAGCCACTATTATTGAAGCCACCCGAAAAACGAACCCAGATATGGCAGCTCAAATGGATCTACAATTTGAGGCCGTTAAAGACATGATTGGACAAATGATATTTGATTACAATGCCGACCATACATACGAAATATCCACCCCTCAAGGGCCGCAAAAAGGCAAATGGTCTTTTATTGACAATAATAAATATTTGCTGCATGTAAGAGATGGAAGGCCTGATAGAAAAGATAAAGTGCTGGAAATATCGGCCACAAAGCTTCTTACGGTAAATGGTGAGCGTGGTGACACTACTTTATTTGTGCGTCCTTGATAAATTTCCGCCTAGAATTTTTAACTGTTTTATGACCAAACGATGAATATCCCGTTCCGTAAAAATAATTAGCTTTGTGGCTCGTTATACTTTTAATTGAACCAATCAGTATGAAAACCCACTCTTTACGCCAATCCTTATTATTTTGTTTTTCAGCTTTTATTTTTTTAGGTTCTGGCGTTTCCTGTAAAAAAATCGCTGAGCTTTTTACGTTTACTATTGCAACCGAATGCAACTTGACCATTGGTACTAGCAGTCCGGTTAACATACCCGTTGATATTTTAACACCAAACGTTACCACCAATTCAACCCAACAATTTGAAAACAACAACAGTAATGTAAACCTGGTAAAAGAAATCAAACTTAAGAGTCTCAATCTTGACATTGTGAGTCCATCAGGAAAAACATTTTCTTTTTTACAATCTATTCATGTTTATATATCAACCAATGGCAGCAATGAAATTTTATTGGCCACGGCAGACAATATAGCTTCAACATCAACAAACATTTCCTTAAACCCAACTACTGCCCGGCTTGATGAATATGTAAAAGCATCGAGCTATAGTTTAAGAACCAAAGTAGTGCTTAAACAGGTACTGACTCAAACAGTAGATATTAAAAACAGTTGCAAATTTTCGGTTAGTGCAAATCTGTAATTTTTAATTAATTCGTTTAAAATGCGCTGCAATTTAACTTTCAGGCCATTAATAGTCGCCTGAATACTTTGACTTTTCCCGTTTTATTTCTATCTTTTCCCTTCATCAAAACAAAATAATTATCATGAGAAATCTTCTTGTTCTATTAACAGTAATTACCTGTAGCACATTTGTGTCCTGCAGCTCAGGTGCTGGCATGTCTGATACTGCCAAAAAAAATCTGGAAGTTAATGATGCTATTATGAAAGCCTACGAGGCAGGCGATTTTAGCAAAATGGGCGATTATATAGCTGCTGACGCCATTGACCATGGCGGTGAAAACGGTGATGTAAAAGGGCTTGACAGCATTATTGCCATGATGAAAGTTTATCATGCCATGATGCCAGACATGAAAACTATTATGACCAGAAGCCTTGCTGATGATGAATATGTTTATACCTGGGCGAAATATGAAATGACAATGAATGGCCAAAAAACGACCATGACAGGCGTTGATATTTCTAAATTTAAAGACGGTAAAGCTGTTGAGCATTGGACTTATATGGATCCAAATGAAATGAAGAACATGATGCCACCACCACCACCAGGAGCAGATGGTATGCCGCCACAGACCGAAGGCACCCCAAATCCAACACCTTAAAAAAAATGACAGGTTACAAGATTGCTGGTAATTGTTAAACAGTAAAAATTTTAAACAGGTTTCTGAAAACAGAAACCTGTTTTCTTTTAGGTCGGGCAAAACGCTGTACACGGCATATAGTTTATATTTGACCCACAATTGTCAAAAGAAGAAATAATAATTATGCAGCCTAAAAGAATAGAAACGCAGATTTGTATTATTGGCGCTGGTCCGGCTGGTGCCACTGCCAGTATTTTTTTAGGCAAGATGGGTATTAAACATGTAATTGTAGATGCTGCTACATTTCCCAGAGATAAAATTTGTGGCGACGGATTAGACCTGAACACGATAAGGGTGTTAAATCATATTGACCCGATGATTGTTGAAAACGAGTTATCGGCAAATAAAAAAAGTTTTACAGTATCAAAAGGATTCCGGTTTATTTTACCAGGCGGCAGGCAGGTTGATATTATGCGGCCTGCCAATGGTGCAACAAATGGCCTTGCCAACAAACCTGTATTTTTTGTAAGCAAGCGAAGTGATTTCGATAACCTGTTAGTTAGTAAACTAAACAACAATTTTGCGGATATACAATTTGCAACAAAGATTGAAAAGATTACCCGAACCTGCGACGGATGGATTTTGGCAGGTAAAGGTCCTGATGGTGATATAGAAATTAAAACCCGTTTTCTTATTGGTGCCGATGGAGATCATTCTATTGTATTGAAGCACCTGGGCATCCGCAGTATAGACAGGAATAATTACGCAGGCGCTGTAAGGCAGTACTGGAAAGGCGTTGATGGTATGCATGCTGATAATTTACTGGAAGTATATTTCCCAAAAATGCTACCCTATTCGTATTTTTGGATTTTTCCGTTGCCGGATGGTAATGCAAATGTTGGCTATGGTATGGCCAGTAATTATATTGCCAAACACAATATCAATGTTAGAAAAACATTTGAAGAGTTGATAAAGAACGACCCTGTAATTGCAAAAAGATTTAAAAATGCACAGCCTCAGGAAACTGTAAAAGGTTGGGGAATCCCCATGTCGGGCAGCAGAAGAAAAGTATATGGTGATGGTTGGTTGCTATTGGGCGATGCGGCTTCCATGGTTTGCCCTACAAGTGGCGAAGGAGTAGGTTCGGGAATGATATCGGGATTTGTTGCTGCTAAATTCCTACGACGGGCAGCCGAACAAAACGACTTTAGCGAAAAAATGTTTACACATTACGACCGTGAAATTCACAAGCGGCTGAACAGCGAAGAAAAGATTTACCGCTTCATAAACTTTATCCCGGGTTGGCTTTTTGCCAGAGGCATCAATGTCATTTTAGCAAGCAGGCTTTTTAAATACTGGGTATCTCACAAATCAATGCCTAAATGGGTAGATACTGCTTACAATAAAGAGATTGAAGTAAACCTGCAATAGGATTATTAATAAAATACCCATCATTGGGTATAGATAATTTTACTATACAGATTATATTTGAGAGACTTAAATAATTATCGATTATGACAAATATTCTGAAAAAAATATTGCTGGCATTTCTATTATTTACAACAACTCAGGTATTGGCGCAAGATGAGGTTAAACTTAGCGAGGCTTTCTTAAAATCGGTGCAAGATAAAAACTTTACCTTGTTGAAACCCTGGCTGGGCGCCAATGCCAAACCCATGCAGGAAAAATGGCAACAGGTAGTTAATAATGCACACCGTGAAGGTTTTGATATAAAAGCAATTGAAATAAAATCGGTTTTACCCGGCGAACAAATTCCTAATCTGCCATTGAAAAGCATTATAGCTGTTTATGAATATGATGGAAAAGAATGGGATGATTTGCTGCTGATGGTAACCACAGGTAAACAAGTTAAACTGGCCGAAATTCCGCTAGCCTCCTATATGTTTGCTTTGGAGGAAGGCCGTCGTGGCAAAAATATTAGTGATTCGAAAAAGAATTAAAGTTTAATTTCCTTTTAATCATGCTAAAAAAAATAAAACTCATTATTGGTTTGCTTGCGCTGGCATTGCATATACAGGCGCAGGATCTTTTTTGGTTTATAGAAAATCATCAGGTTGGTTATAAAGACATTAAAGGCAACACTATAATAAAACCGCAGTTTGCTATGGCCGGCAAATTTAATGATGGCATTACTTATGCAGGTATTGGTACAAATGTCATTGGTGCCAAATATGGTTTTATTAATACAAAAGGCAATTGGGTTATTCAACCTCAGTTTGATGCTGCCGATGATTTTACCGAAGGTAAAGCCCGTATTTTGAAAAATAACAAATGGGGATACATAAACAAAACGGGCAAAATTATTATCGAACCAAAATTTCGCCTCTGCTTTGCTTTTTTAAATACTTATGCCAAAGCAACGCTTGACAATAATAACTGGGGATTGATTGACAGCACCGGAAAATTTGTATTTGAGCCGGCTTATTACGATTTAACCGATATTGGAAATGAAGGTGTACTCGCCGTAAAAAAATCTGTCGCCGCCAAATGGTCGCTTATCAATATAAAAAACGAACCGGTTAGCGACAAAGAATTTGGATTGGTAAGAAATTTCACGGAGGGACTTGCAGCAGCCCGTGATGAAAACGATAAATGGGGTTATATAAATAGTAAAGGCGATTGGGTTATTGAACCCGTTTATACCAATGCCTACAATTTTTCTGAAGGATTAGCATCGGTAGAAACCGACTACGCTAATTGGGGTTTTATTGATAAAAAAAATAC
>JBBKXU010000263.1:0-7114 GCA_037969645.1 Ferruginibacter sp.
CAGTATCATGCCGCACAAAAAGAATCCTGATGTGTTTGAACTCATTCGTTCACATTGTAACCGCATACAGGCTTTGCCCAATGAAATCATGCTAATGACTACAAATCTGCCATCTGGTTATCATAGAGATTTGCAATTAGTTAAGGAACATATTATCCCGGCATTTGAAAATCTGAATATATGTTTAGAAATGACTGGCTTAATGTTGAACAATATTCAGATAAAGAAAGATTTGTTGCAGGATGAAAAGTATAAGTACCTTTTTAGTGTAGAGGAAGTGAATAAACTGGTTTTGGAAGGCATGCCTTTCAGAGATGCATATAAAAAAGTAGGCGCCGATATCGATACCGGAAACTTTACTTATTCACCTACACCCATTCACACACACGAGGGTTCAATCGGAAATCTCTGCAACACCGAAATTCAGGCAGCAATGAAAGATATTACACAAAAATTCAATTTTAATAGAGTGAAAATTGCGATTAAACAATTATTAAGTTAGATTTGTCGCAATAATTTCTTAAATATAATGGCCGATCAGACTACAAAAAAACGCATTGCAATATTTGGTTCTACAGGTTCTATAGGTACCCAGGCACTCGAAGTCATCCGTGCAAATAACGATTTATTTGAAGTTGAAATACTAACTGCCCAAACCAATGATGAATTATTAATAACCCAGGCCCTGGAATTCAGGCCCAATGCGGTTGTTATAGGAGACGATACACGCTACGAAAAACTCAAAGAAGCATTATCATCAACTGATATTAAAGTATTTGCAGGCGAAGCTGCTCTTGAAGAAGCTGCAGATTTTGATACTTATGATATGATGCTGGCTGGTATAGTTGGGTTTGCAGGTTTAAAACCCACTTTAAAAGCGGTTGAAAAAGGCAAGGCTGTTGGTCTTGCCAATAAAGAAACCCTGGTGGTAGCCGGAGATATTGTAATGCAAAAAGCAATTGAAAAAAGGGTGCCAATCATTCCTGTTGATAGTGAACATTCTGCCATTTTTCAATGCCTTGTTGGAGAAGCAAGGAACCCAATAGAAAAAGTTATTCTTACCGCAAGTGGTGGCCCGTTTTTAGGCAAGAAACCCAATTTTTTAGTTAATGTAAAAAGAGATCATGCACTGCAACATCCTAACTGGACCATGGGTGCAAAAATATCAATTGACTCTGCAACCCTGATGAATAAAGGGCTTGAGATGATTGAAGCCAAGTGGTTATTTAATTTACGACCCGATCAAATTGAAGTGGTGATTCATCCGCAAAGTATTATTCACAGTATGGTGCAGTTTGAAGATGGCAGCATAAAGGCGCAAATGGGTTTACCCGATATGAAACTGCCCATTCAATATGCCATGGCTTTTCCGGGCAGAATAAAAAACGATTTTCCAAGACTCAATTTTAAAAAATACCCGGCGCTTAATTTTGAAGAACCAGATGTTAAAACTTTCAGAAATTTGTCGTTGGCTATAGAGGCGCTGAATAAAGGCGGTAACATGCCCTGTATATTGAATGCTGCTAATGAAATTGCCGTGTGGGCCTTTCTGCGTAACCGTATTGGCTTTTTAGATATGACTGCCATGGTAGAGAAAACCATGCAGACAGTGACTTTTATCGAAAAACCTACCTTGCAGGAATATTTTGAAAGCGACGGTGAAGCCCGTAATTTTGCGGCTTCTTTGATTAACCTGTAAAAATACTTTTGAGCCCAGCTTTTGTACAGCTATTTAGCTTCATTGGCGTCGCACTCTTGTACTTTTTCATCAATATTGAACATTAAACACAAATTGTAAATGGATATTACCTTATTAGCAATAAACTGGCCCAGCGTAGGTTTAAAAGTGGCGCAGTTATTATTGTCTCTCTCAATACTTGTAATTCTGCACGAATTTGGGCATTACATTACTGCCCGATGGTTTAAATGCAGGGTAGAAAAATTTTACCTGTTTTTTGATCCCTGGTTTTCTATTTTTAAAAAGAAAATTGGAGATACTGAGTACGGGGTTGGTTGGCTCCCATTAGGAGGCTATGTAAAAATAGCTGGTATGGTTGATGAGAGCATGGATAAAGAGCAATTGAAGCAACCGCCGCAGCCCTGGGAGTTTAGAACCAAGCCAGCCTGGCAACGGTTAATAATAATGTTGGGAGGTGTTACTGTAAATGTAATTCTGGCTTTTCTTATTTATTCTATGATGTTGTTTGCCTGGGGCGATAACAAAATCCCCAATAATTCACTACAGAATGGTGTATGGGTAACAGATTCATTAATGTATGATATTGGATTGAGAGATGGTGACAAGGTTATTTCAGTTAACAATGATACCATACAATATTTTGAAGATATACCTAAGAAGATTCTTTTTAGTGGGGGAGGTGTTATTCAGGTAGAAAGAAACGGCCTGCCTGCAAATGTAAATATTCCACGAAGCCTTATTGGTCAATTAGTTGAAAAGAAGCGCTCGAAGGGAAGATTGTTTATGCCCCGTATCCCTGCGATAATGGGCGATTTTGAAAAAAAGGATACGTCAAATGCAAAGAAAGCAGGTCTGCAATTTTGGGATAAGATTGTAAAAGTTGATTCACTCGATATTATTTACCTGGATGAAGCTGCAGCATATTTTGGTAAACACAAGAATGAAAAAGTACTGCTAACAGTAGAAAGAAAAGGTATTTTACAAACCATGTCAGTTCAATTGGACGAAGATGGGAAAATGAACGCCACCATACTTTCTAATGGATTATATGATAGCCTTGGTGTATTAAAAATACAACATACTTCTTACAGCTTTCTGGCTTCTTTTCCTGCCGGATTTAAACTGGCTGTTACCACGCTGTCAGATTATATAGATCAGTTCAAATTGATACTTTCACCAAGTACTGGTGGCTATAAAGCAGTTGGAGGCTTTAAAGCAATGGGTTCGATATTTTCCGGTACAGAGTGGGACTGGCACCAGTTCTGGAATATTACAGCTTTGTTCTCCATAATTTTAGCATTCATGAACCTACTTCCTATTCCTGGTTTGGATGGTGGACATGTAGTGTTTACATTGGGTGAAATGATTACAGGCCGCAAACCAAGTGATAAGTTTTTGGAATACGCACAGATTGTTGGTTTTGTAATTTTAATTGCATTAATGCTCTATGCAAATGGCAACGATTGGTTTGGATGGGGGAAAGGCTGATGAAAAATAAATAGATTATAAAAACGCCCTTAATAAGGGCGTTTTATTTTTAAAGTATTTTAGAGTTCAATGCCAATTTTCTTCATTAAAATAGATGCATTTAAACTGGTGCAAATACCTTCTTTTAATCGGTAATCAAAGTATAACTCATCATTGCTTACCTGTACATCAAAATGGTAATTTAAAATATTTGCAGGATACTCATCCTTCATCTTTGCCAGTTCTACATCATGCGTAGCAATGATGCATGCAGCTTTGTGTTTTATCAGCTGCCTGATAAGCGCCGCTGACCCCGTATGCCTGTCTAATGAATTAGTGCCCCGTAAAATCTCGTCTAATAATATAAATACCTTTTCACCGTCGTTTACTTTGTCAATTACTGTTTTCAGCTTTTTTAATTCGGCATAAAAAGTAGAGGTACTTTCTTCTAAATTATCGGCAATACGCATGCTACTTATAACCTGCACCGGAGACAGGCAATAATAACTTGCACAAACCGGCGCCCCCGCCATAGCCAGTACGGTATTAACGCCAATGCTGCGCAGATAAGTGCTTTTGCCCGCCATATTACTGCCTGTAACCAGCATCATCTCTCCAGTATGCTCGATGCTTACCGGGTTGTTAACGCATTTATCTGCATGAATAAGCGGGTGGCCAATATCCTTACCCTCAATAAAAAAATGTTCTTCCTTAAGTACCGGAAAACACCAGTTGGGATGATTGAAAGACAGCGTTGACAAACTTGAGATAGCTTCAAACTCGCCCAACGCGGTAAACCAGGCCATTACATGTTGCTGGTTTTGCTTTTTCCATTTTTCTAAAGCAATAACCTGTTGCAGATCCCATTGTAATAAAACGTTTAACGGAATAAATACAACGATATTGAATCGCAGATCCAACCTTTCTAGTATTTTTTTTAGCCGGTTAAGTTTAACAGAAGCCTTGTCACGATTTTGCTTAAACTGCGATTGTAATTGCCGTAAGAAAACTGATTTAAATTCAGTTGTTTCAATTAACGCAATACTGTCTTTAAGTACTTCTAACTCATCTGTCATCTTTGAAACCTGCTGATGCAGTGGGGTAACTTTTTTGCTGATATAAAAAGCAAAAAGGGCAGCTGCTAATAGACAGTAGTTCCTGACATAATTATTCAGTACATCGGTAATATTTAACGCAATTACGATTAGCAAAACAGCCGGAACAACATATCTCATTACCAGCCAGAATTTTTTATTAATAAACCGATCTTCCTCTGCAAACCAGCTTTGCAAGCGGGTTTGAGTTAGCTTTTGTATTTTTTTTGCTGCTCCTATTGCTTGTAATTGCTGCCTCCATGGAGCTTTATTTACCAGTTCTTTAATAGCTTCCTGTCTGTGTAAAATAACTGCTGGCGTTGAGGGATTTATAAGCCAGTCAGCCAAAGTTCTGCTGCCAATTTCAGAACCTGTTCGGTTAATATATTGGTAAAGAGAAGCATGCCCAAAAATGTCTAAGTCGTTGGCATAATAATGTACTTTAGGAATATGTTCTGTTCCGGCTTCAAATTGAAAATAATTATGTGCCAGCGCTTTTACCTCATCTTCATTAATTGCTATCAAGTGTTTATGATGTTCAATATTCCATTTATTTTTCAAGTCGGTGAAAATAAGCCTCGTAAATAATATCAGCAATGCTAAGCAAGGTACAAGAACGTAGAGCAGACCGTAAGGAATCAGAAAATACCAGGCAACTATTATGCCCGTAATTACTGCAAAACGAAGCCAGGCAAGTCTTGATTTCTTTTTATAGAGTTCTGCAAGTTCAGTTTGTAAGGATATTAAATGTTGTGCATAAAATTCACCGGGTGCCATAAAATCTTTTTATTGAATGAAGGTATTACAAAATGAGGCTTTGATGATACACAAGTAACTAATTTATAAATGAATTGAACTAAAAGTAAAATCTAAAAAAAATCCCCCCCGATAATTATCGGGAGGGATTTGTATAACCAGTTAGTTATGTTTTATTGAATAACCACTCTACACATTGACAGACGGGCTCCGTTTTTGTCGCCAATCTCAACCCAGTAGATGCCCTTACTCTTGTTCCTCATATCAACATCCATTCTGTCGTAAGGTCTTCCAATCGGATACATCTGTGTAAGCACTCTGTCACCTTTAGAATCATAGATCGTAAGTGATCTTGGTAACACACTGTTATTAGCTACACTATAGTATCTAACCTGGAACTTACCACTGTTAGGATTAGGATACAAGAAGCACTTGCCGCTTGCAGAATCCTTAATAGTAATCTGGTTCGACATGCTGGTACAGTTATTTACATCTGTAACTCTCAACTGGTAAACTCCCAAGCCATCTACATCAACACTCAGATTAGCGGTTGTACCTCCAGGTACATTAATACCGTCACGTATCCAGGTGTAAGTTGAAGCTGCATTTGGAGCAACAGTTGAAGACAATGTCGTTACCAATCCTGGGAACAGGCTGGTATAAGGATTAGCTGTGATTACAACGGTTGGTAATGGATTAACCCTTAATATGGCCGCAATTGAAGTAGCAGCAGCACAAGGCGCTGCACCACCAACAACGCAACGATACTGATAACCATTCATGGTTACCGGAGGCGCAGTTACAGTTAACGTTGCAGATGTCGCACCGCTGTAAACACCACCATTACTGATATTGGTCCATGGTGGGTTACCATTATTCGTACTTACTTGCCACTGATAGGTAAATGGTCCTGTACCTGCTGTTGTTGCAACAGTGAAGGTGGCCACTTTATCAGTACAAATTGTTTGTGCTACAGGCAGCGTTGGACTAAGTGCAACCGGTTGATTAACCGTTACAACTACAGTTCTTGCCGGTGAAGTACAAGGCGCAAGAGGTACATTAAACCTGATGGTATATCCTCCAGAAAGTGTTCCGTCGTCTCCTGCAAAATCATCAACAACAAACAATTTCCACGTACCATTCATATTACCGGTAAACATAGATAATGCAGGGGCTGTTTGTGTAACCGCACCAGGACCCGGAGCAGGCCAGTTGTCAGGCTCAACTCCTAAAGTTCCAACCAAATTTGTTGGACGGTAAGTACCCGTAGGGTTAACTCCCGTACCCATGGCTCCTCCTGCATCTGAGAAGGTATAGGTAGCACCGTTTATAGCATTTGCTCCTCCTACATCCGACATCAGGATAACATTTGTTCCCGTTGGTGATTGTAGAAGAATATCAATATCATCAGACCAGGTATGGCTAAGCCCTGTAAGAACTACAGAATTCACTGCAGTACCCGTTGTTGGTAAACCAGAAACTACCAGGTTTGAAGGATAAGGTGTTGATCCTCCATTGGTAATGGTTATTGGAGCCGGGTTCGTAAATGGTACAGGTGTTGGCAGATAAGCTGGTACGCTTTGTACGGTTACCTGGTAAGGATAAACACCCTGAGGTGTAGGCCTTGTCCAAACGGTATCTCTTGCATCACCGGTATAAGCAATAGTTGCTGCAGAATTGTTAAACAATCCGCCTATTGGAGACCAAGTAGCAGCCGTTGAAGGCACACCACATACATAGCTCATATCAATACACCATGAAGTAAGTGTTCCTTGATCCAGGTTAAATCCATCAACAATAGCTAATGTCCAAACACCATTTGGTACGCTGTAAAGTGATGGCCATGTGGTTACGTTTGGTGCAAAGCCAGTAGGACCGGCATTTGCTGCTAATGAAGCATCGGCCCTAAATGTACCCGTATAAGGGTTAGTTCCTGAGCTTAATGCCGCAGTACCCGCAGAACTGATCCTGGTATTGGCAAAGCCTGTTGAGGCAGCTCCTCCACCAGTATTAGATATTTCACGGTCAAGATTTAAAATATTTCCGTTTGGTGCTTTAAGTACTACTGACAAATCACCAACCCATGTATGGCTGATAT
>JBBKXU010000264.1:0-8790 GCA_037969645.1 Ferruginibacter sp.
AATGAGACAGAAAAACGGGCTGTATTGCACACGGCGTTAAGGAATTTTTCTGGCAAACCGGTAGTAACCGACGGGATTGACGTGATGCCAGGAATTAAAACTGTACTTGCGCAGATGAAAACTTTTTGCGCAGTTGTACACAGCGGCGAATGGAAAGGTTATACCGGCAAGAAAATTAAATACATTGTAAACATCGGCATTGGTGGCAGCGATCTGGGGCCGGTGATGGTTACAGAGGCTTTAAAACCGTATTGGGTCGATGGAATTGAAACCTATTTTGTAAGTAATGTTGATGGAACCCATATTACCGAAACGCTCAAAAAAGTGAATGCAGAAGAGACTTTGTTCTTAGTTGCCAGCAAAACCTTTACTACGCAGGAAACTATGACCAATGCACACACTGCAAGGGATTGGTTTTTACAATATGCAAAAGTTGAAGCGAATATTGCTAAACATTTTGTGGCGCTGAGTACCAATGAAGAAGCTGTTGCAAAATTTGGAATTGATACTGCAAATATGTTTGTGTTTTGGGATTGGGTTGGTGGCAGATACAGTTTATGGGGCGCCATCGGTTTATCCATTGCTTTAACCACCGGCTATGAAAACTTTGAACAACTCTTAAAAGGAGCCCACGCTACAGATATTCATTTCAGAGAAACCAACTTTGATAAGAATATTCCGGTGTTGATGGCTTTGATTGGTATTTGGTATGGAAATTTCTTTGGAACCAATTCTGAAGCTATCTTACCTTATGACCAGTACCTGCACCGCTTTGCGGCTTATTTTCAGCAGGGTAATATGGAAAGTAACGGCAAGTATATTGACCGTAACGGAGAAATAGTTACCTATGCAACCGGCCCAGTTATTTGGGGAGAACCCGGAACCAACGGTCAGCATGCTTTTTACCAGCTAATACACCAGGGCACACAAATTATACCCTGCGATTTTATTGCGCCGGCAATAAGTCATAATGCTACCGGCGACCACCATCAAAAACTGTTGAGTAATTTCTTTGCACAAACCGAAGCATTGATGAATGGCACTGAAAATGAAAATCCCTTTAGGGTTTTTGAAGGCAATCGACCAACAAATTCCATCTTAGTAAAACAAATAACTCCTTTTACACTTGGGCAGTTAATTGCTTTGTATGAGCATAAAATTTTTGTTCAGGGGATAATCTGGAATATTTACAGCTTTGATCAATGGGGCGTAGAACTTGGGAAGATACTAGCTAATAAGGTTTTACCCGAGCTGTGTAATGAGGAAATTATAGCCAGCCATGACGGCTCAACCAACGGCCTTATAAACTTATTTAAAAAACTGCGGTAATTAGTATCTCGGCATCGTCATTAATAAGGTTTCTTTAGTTAATTTAAATACACATGCATTTTTACTACCCTTGGTTTTAATGATGATGTTATTACAATTTTGTTCAGGTGCCTCATTTCCCAAAACGTTGCCCAGGTCTATCTTCCAGAGCTTGTTACACTTTTTTGAAATCACTTTAAAATCGGGGTTATTGATAAAGTTAGGCCCCAAAACGGCTGTATCGCCTTCAACAGCAGATAAGTTTGCCGTTAGAGCTTTATTATTATACATCACCGTTTCAATTTCAGGATTTTTTGCACCAGTCCATTCTATGTAAATAAACCTGTTAATTGTTGATTTTACCGGAATTGGGTTACCATTATCATCGGCCATTTGCACACCGGGTGTTGAAATAGAGTAAAAGGCATAAGCTTTTTTGATGCTACAATTGGTTTGTGCGTTGCAGTTTAAAATCATTGCAGATACAAATATGGTCAGCAGTATGTTTTTCACAGTTTTATTTACAATTTACTTCTTTTTGATGTTTTATCCAGCATATTAACATCTTAATAAAAATCCTCCCCAAAAGGGAGGATTTTCGACGATTAGTTTTGGTGTTCTTGTTTTTTAACCCTCCGGGTTACCACTTTTCAGCTACCTCAGCGCTCCCGTTATCAACGGGACCGTCGTTATTTGTTTCTGCGGGAGTTTCTATTTTTTCTTCAACCATTTTTTCTGCAACTTCAACAGCTGGCGCTTCAGTTGTTGAAGTTGATTCTGTTGATTCTGCAACCGGAGTCTCTGTTGTTTCTGCAACAGGCGCTGGCGCTACATAACCCGTTGATTGATTATTATTTTGCCCATCTTCACCCTCATACGGCGTATCATGATTAAAGGCATCAAAATCAAAGTCGGGCATCAGATCGGTTTTAACATAATCAACTGCCTCGCCCAAACCCTTAATAAACTTATTGAAATCTTCTTTATACAGAAAAATTTTATGTCTGTCATAGCCGTCAGAATCGAAACGCTTGCGGCTTTCTGTAATTGTTAAATAAAAATCGTTGCCTCGTGTTTCTCTTACATCAAAAAAGTAGGTTCTGCGCTTGCCCGCTCTAATTCGTACACTGTAAACACTATCATTTTTCTTTTCGTTGTTGTCGTACGCCACTGTTTTTTTGTTTTTAAGTTAATAACTGATACCCTTTTACAGGAGAGGCAAAGATAAAATTGTTTTCCATTCTACAAAATATATGGCTGATTATTTGCGTATTATCTAGGATATAAAGCATTACTGCGTAATTTTCTGCCTAAAAATTCAAATTTCTTTGTCCTGCTCCTGTTGCCTGTTGTACATTTCAGCGTAATAGCCGTTTAAATTCAACAGGTACTGATGCTTACCTTGTTCAACAATTTTTCCTTCGTCTAAAACAATAATTTTATCAAATTCAAACAAGGAAAATATGCGATGGGTTATGATAATGGCCGTTTTATTATCTAAAAAACGATATAAATTGCCGATGATTTCCTTTTCGGTTCGAGCATCTACAGCACTAAGGCAATCATCAAAAATTACAATTTTTGGGTCTTTTATCAGTGCCCGGGCGATAGAGATTCGCTGCTTTTGGCCGCCGCTTAAGGTCACTCCTCGTTCCCCAATCATGGTGTCATAGCCATTTTGAAATTTTTCAATTTCTGTATGAATACTCGCCTGCTTTGCCGCTTCAATTATGTCTTCGTTTGTAGCATTGTCAATGCCAAATCTGATATTATTACGCACTGTTTCGCTAAACAGGAAAACATCCTGCGGAACATAACTTATTTGCCTGCGCAGCGATTGAACATCGAACTTATTAATCGGAACGCCATCATAAGTAATCATGCCTTTTTGGGGCTCGTACATATGCAACAGCAGCTGCGCCAGTGTCGATTTGCCCGAACCTGTGCGGCCAACTACGGCGATCTTTTCTCCCTTATTTATCTGCAACGTAAAATCCTTTAAAGCATTAATGCCGGTATGAGGATAAACAAAATCGAGATTGGTAATACTGATATTTCCAGCCAGATCTGTTTTTACCGGTGCATCTTCATTTTTAATTGATGGTTCGGTATGCAGGAATTCATTGATTCTTCTTTGCGATGTAACTGCCCGTTGCGTCATACTCGCTGTCCAGCCAATAGCGCTCACCGGAAACGTAAGCATTTGAATGTACATTACAAACTCTGCAATTCTGCCCACACTTGCGCCTTCTACATTATTAACCACATCAAGACTGCCAACCATAATGGTTATTAAAGTACTTAATCCAATAAGTAATGCCATACTCGGAAAATAGATGGCTTCTGTTTTAGCAAGACTCAGTGCATTATCCTTATAAGCTTCACTGTTCTTCTTAAAAAAGCCCATCATGGCCTTTTCCTGTACAAAAGATTTTATAACCCTGATGCCCGAATAAGATTCCTGTGCATTGGTAGTAAGATCGCTTAATAATGATTGAATTCGTTCGCTTTTTCGGTTGATAATGGTATTAACCAGATAAATGGAAATGGCCAAAATAGGCAACGGCGCTAAAGCAACCAATGTAAGTTTGGGACTGGCTTTAAACATAAAAAATATGCTGAAACCCAGTATAGCAGCTAGATTTATAAAGTACATGATGGCCGGCCCCGTGTACATACGCACTTTACTTACATCATCGGCAATTCGATTCATAAGATCGCCAGTGCTGTGGGTTTTATAAAAATTGGTATCTAATTTTTGGTAATGGCTGAATATCTCGTTTTTCTGATCGTACTCAATATGCCGGCTCATTACAATAATGGTTTGCCGCATTAAAAACATAAACAAACCGCTGATGATGGCTATGATAAACAACGTAATACCGGCGTACAAGATTTTATTACCTGGATTGTTATCGAATGTTGCTATTACTTCCCGTACGGCAAAATCATAATTTTTTTCGCTTTTCTTTATATCTATTTCGTTAACGTTGGAGGATTTTACAGACTGCACAACGGTGTTAACTACATAACCTGTGAGTTGTGGTGCCAGAATACGGAAATAATTAGTGAGCACAACAAAAACAAACCCAAGCATAAAATGCCATCGGTATTTCCAGAAATATTTATTTAGAGAGGAAAGTTGTTTCATTGCTGGCGCAAAGATAAAATTAATCTCACTGGATATTTCGGTTCTGAGATTTTATGCATATTTCATTTAATCAGATTTATCCTGAAAAATGGGTATATTTAAAGAAAGCGAATGATGAAAATAAGTAAAGGTTCAAATTTTGGTTCAACTACTATGCACAATTATCAGGTGATTATTTCATCTGAATTGAAAGGAGAAGAATTGCTGGAGCAGGATTTGGATGAAATAGAAGAGAAGTTTAATGGCCCCTCCGGCGAGATCATCCTCAGGTTATTTTACTTAACCCGTAAAGTTGAACTGATTAATAATAAAGGACATTTAAGCGGATATATCCTGTATATGTCGCAGGATAATTTTTCGGAAGTAGATTGGGAGTTGATTGAAAATGACATTAATGCCGTAGTAGAGCAGATTGATGCGGTATTAGCTCCCTACAAATAAAACCCGCCGAAAAGTCGACGGGTTGCGTTTTAAAATCTAAACAAAATTTTATTTTTTCTTCAATACTATTTTTGCCTGGCTGAGTTTGTAAGCTGGTTCAAGAAAAGCTACATAATTAGGCCATGCTTCTTTTTTATCAAAAGTGTTTTTGTAAATTTTTTGCGTGCTGATTACCAATTTATTTTCGGTAACCGTAGCTAAACTAATAAATGTTCCACTGCTGTTATCAACATTTACGTTAAAATCCTGCAATCCATCAACAGTATATCCTTCGGGTATAACAATGGTAATATTGTTCTCAATTGTTCTGGCCGATTGAATCCAAATATCAGTCTGTCGTTCCTTCATTTCTCTTGCCTCGAGTTTTATTTGCCCTCCTATCAATTTCCCAGCTTCAAAAATGTAGTTTTTGCCGGCTTTGCTTATAAGTTTCTTTAAACTGAATTTTTCTTTATATCGCAGCATAGCCACATCACCGGTTCGTCCGTCCTCAAGTAATTCGAAATCGTTGTATTTATCAACATCAACTTCATCTTTTAAAATTTTTTCAAAAAGTTCTTTACGTTCTTTAACCTGGTCTTCTTTGTCGGCATATTCGTATTTATTATTTACGGGTGTTTGTGGTTCATTTTTTTTGCCTTTCGTTAACGGTTCGGCATAATATTTTGTAAAATCTGCGGTCAGGTATTCTCGGTCAAGATTAGCTTTACCAATCAAATCTGACTTTTGCGAACCGGTGTATGCGCTTGTTCGCTCAACATTAACAACTTCCATGGCTTCGGTAAAATTCACCAGGTATTCTTCTTTTGAAAGATTGGCAGCTGCGGGTGTTGAAGGCGAATTGACTTTATAATAACTATCAACCTCATCATACCTTATGCTTAACCCTTCTGCGCCTTCCAGGTATGAGTGCGGTGTGCCAAAAGCATCAAAATTATTGATGGCTTCCAGGAAATATGCCTTGTCTTTTAGTTTAACCCGCATTACAAAATCAAGTTCTTCCATAAAAATGGCATCACGCCAGGTGCCTAGTCTGCGGGGTACAAACACAAATAACTCGCTCTCTATACCTTGTGCTTTTAACGCCGACCGTAATGCCGTTGAGAAAGTCACCGCATTCATCCTTATTTCATCTTCTTTCTCCTCCTTTTTTTCATCTTTGGCCTCGGCCTTTAGTATTTTTTTATACAACTTTCTACCAGTGAAATATTTTTCAAGCTCGGAGTGTACGGGGCCTTTATAATACATTTCTAAAAAGACCTTTCGTAAACAGTAATAGGTTTCTTTAACTATATCAGCATCATTCTTTAAAACACCATCAGTTTTTTTCTTAGAGATGTATTGCGTGGTATAAGCCACCAGCGATGTAACAAACGGTGTATTGTACAAAGCCGCTCCGGCATAACCTTTATATACCCGTTCAATGTCAAGTCCCGAGCGGTCAACTGTGGCTTCGCCCAAGCTGCGGTCGCCGGGTTCGTAATCTAAAAACACCACTCTGAATTTTACGCTGGGTGTGCTGCGTAACTCATAGCTCCAGCGTTCATCAGTTGATTTTTCACGGTCTTTATCCAGAAAAAAATAACTTAGAAAAGATTCTCTTTCGCCATAAACAGAAGCTTTTGGATCGAATTTTAAATTAGGAGCTCCGTTATAACTGCGGTACTTCACTTTCATGCCATTGGCCATGGTAAAACGGTACTGCTGATACAAAGTGGGGTAATTATTCGACAGCGAAAAAATGAAAGGCGTAAAATTGATTCCCTCCGATTTCATATCCCAGTCAAGTGTAGAGCTAACCGTATAGTCAATGATGTCACCCACTTCCAGGTCGGGAATGGCGATCTTCATAGACTTTACTTTCAATTTAAAAAAGATGGGTTTGTAAATATCGGGTACATCCTGCTCTTCTTCTATGGCACTCTTCATATCAATATCAACCGCATTTCCGTCAGCTTTTATTACTTTATATTCTGCCTTACCATCATTACCCATTGTTACGTAAAAAAATGTAGAGAATTTTTCCACAGCATTTTTATCTTGCAGCTTTATACGTTTATGAATGTACTCTTTAATATTTACGCCTGCTGTAGTTTTGCCTTTTAGATTCTGGCGCTTAAAAAGATATTCCTCTTTCATACCTATAATAACAGCGCTTTCGTTTTTCCATTTTTCAGGGATGGCGGTCACCTTAAATTCATCTTCAATTTTGTCGCCAATTGACGGGGTTTGTGCAATTAAAACCACTGGCAAGATTGTCGCTAGACAAATAACAATGTATTTACGCAACATAAAATTCAGTTTAAATTTTTATTTGGTTAGAACTACCTGGTCGTTATAAAATTTATTGATTTCGGCTATAAAAGAATTCCAGCCTGCAAAGTCGGCCTTCTTTAAAATAGCTTTACTGATGCTAATTTTTTTGCTGTACACAATACTGTTTCCTTTGCTGGTGTAAGAGCCTTCAAAAGACCAGGAAGCTGTATTTTTTTTAAAAGGAGCCGGTAAATAATCAACTTTGTATCCCGCAGGAATAGTTAGTTCGGTCTGGGTTGTTAAATAATATTTTTGGCGGAACTCGTAGTCATTTTTCCTATCGGCCTCCATTTCCAGGCTGCTGAATTCTTTTTCCCAATCTAAAACAACATACAATTCATTGCCGGTTTTGGTTACTTGATTATTGGCTTTAAAATCAAACTTGAGTTGCAAAGGTTTTTGTCTGTCGTTAAAATCGGAATTGGTAATATTTGAAACTTCAATATTATCATTTCTACCACTTGCAAAATTGGCCAGGCTTTCTGCTTTTTTATCATTTTTTATTGCCGCGTAAGCGCTTTGGGCCGATATTTTTGATTCCCCGTTGTATTCAACAATTGAATTCCCTATAATTTTATTATCGGCAATAGTTGCCTTATTCGTCACCACTTCTTTATTTCTTTCCGCAGTAAATTCAGGTATCTTATCCAATATATGATTCTTTCCATCCTCTATCAGCACCTGCTTGCCTTGTAAGCGCTGTGCGTAGTCATTCAAGGCAATATATTCTTCAGTTCCATCAAGAAAATATCGTTTCTCATTTAGGATAACTGTACAAATCATATGATTATCTACCGCCAGCGACGGCAATGAATAATCGTAGGGTAAATCCGAAGTGCCGATCCAGGTAAGCCGGGCATCAAATCCAGCGATGGTTAGCATGTTCTTTAAAAGATTGGCCTTGCCCTTGCAGTCACCATATTTCTTTTTAAATACATTTTGAGCAGCATCAGGTTTAAAACCCATAATGCCATTTTCAAAGGCGATATACCTGATATTATCCTGTACCCAGTAAAAAATGCTCTCTACTTTTTCTTGATCGGTCTTTTTATTGGCAGTAAGATCAGCCACTTTTGCCTTTAAAGTTTCTGCATCGTTACCAATAGTTGAGCAAACAGTGCTGTACCAATCATACAAATCTTTTACCGACTCAAACAAAACAGTTCTTTTGCCGGTTTCGGTGAAGGCCTTTGTTACACAGATGATATGTGGATAGCTGATGGCGTGGTTGGGTGAATTTGATTCTTTTTTGTATGCCTGTATATTGGCTATCTTAAAGACGATTTTGGTAATATCGCCGTCTTTTTCTGTTGATTTTTGAATGTTATAACCTTCAAAATTGAATTCTCGCAGCTCTAGTTCCAGCCAGGAAGGAACATTAAACTGAACAATTCTTTCAACAACCGGATAGTGCTGTAGAAAATAAAAAGAAGTGAGATATTTTACATCACGGTAGTTTTCGATGTAGGTATAGTTAAATGGTTTGCCTTTTTCTGCCAGTGGAAATTTTACCACACATAGTTTAGCATCGCTGTGAAAAATATTCTCCCGGCTGTAATCACCACATAGTTTTT
>JBBKXU010000265.1:0-10891 GCA_037969645.1 Ferruginibacter sp.
GTCTATATGTCTTCCTTTGTTTTATTCTCTTTTGTAATTGGCTATTTTGTTTTGTTGCTTGTAGTTGCTTATTTCACTTCAAGAAACTCCAATAACGATTCCTTTTTTATCGGCAACAAAAAAAGCAATTGGATGCTGGTTGCTTTTGGCATGATTGGTACTTCACTAAGCGGCGTTACGTTTGTAAGTGTGCCGGGTACCGTGGGCGATTTTACGGGAGATACTTTTAAGGGGTTTGGTTATTTTCAGGTCGTTATCGGTTATTTTCTGGGGTATATAGTTATCGCTTATGTGCTGCTGCCACTGTATTACAGGCTTAATCTCACATCAATATATAATTACCTGGAGGAGCGGTTTGGGTTTTATTCTTACAAAACCGGGTCGCTATTTTTTATCCTTTCCAGAACCATCGGTGCAACGGCTCGTCTTTATCTTGTTATTAATGTACTTCAGATTTTTATTTTGGATCGGATGGGCATTTCGTTTACAGCTACCACATTAATCATATTAGTGATGATATTGCTGTACACTTTTGAAGGTGGCGTAAAAACAATAGTATATACTGATACGCTGCAAACCTTGCTGATGTTAACAGGGCTTGTGGTTTGTATAATTTATATCTTATCGAACCTGAACCTTAATGTAGGCACCGCTTTGGATACACTTAGCATAAAAGGTTACACCGATATTTTTAATATGGATATAGGCAGTAAAGGCTTCTTTCTTAAACAAATTATTGGCGGCGCTTTTATTGCCATTGCTATGACCGGGCTCGATCAGGAAATGATGCAGAAGAATATAAGTGTAAAAACCCTGAAGGATTCTCAAAAGAACATGATGACGTTCAGTACTGTTATTGTGATAGTTAATTTTCTGTTTTTGTTGCTGGGGGGTATTTTGTATTTATATGTCCTGCAAAATGGTGGCGAATATGCCGGGAAAGAGTTGTTGCTCAATGGTAAAAATGTTATTGGCGATGATCTTTTCCCTACAGTGGCTTTACAGTTATTGCCACAGGCTATCAGCATTATTTTTATTATTGGGTTGATATCGGCGCTGTTTCCTAGTGCTGATGGTGCACTCACTGCGCTCACTTCATCGTTTTGTATCGACTTGCTTGGTTTAAAACGAAGAGATGATTGGGATGAGAAAAAGCGAAAAAAAACCCGACTGATAGTTCACTTCAGCTTTGCTATAATATTTTTCATATGCATATTGATTTTTAAAACGATTAATAATAAATCAATCATTTATGTGATACTTGATCTGGCAGGCTATACATATGGTCCATTGTTAGGTTTATTTGCTTTTGGTATTCTTACCAAACGAAATATAAAAGACGGACTTGTGGTTACTGCTATATGTTTAATAGCGCCTGTTCTAACTTATATATTGAGAGAAAATTCAGCATATTTACTCGGCGGCTATAAAATTGGAATCGAATTATTAATTGTTAATGGTCTCTTTACATTTTTGGGATTATGGCTCATATCTAAAAAGGCCAATCCTGAAGTTGTTCTTCAGAAATAAAATTGTAACTTTACGAAGTTAGTAAGTGCCATTCTTCACTGTTTTACAAGTGAAGAATGGCATTATGTTTTCTAAACCCAACCGTACTTAAAACCTGATTTTATCGTTACTATTATGGAATTGATTAACGCCAAGGCCGAAGAATATGCAAAGCAATATACATCTGACTTGGATGACGTATTGAATGAGATAGAACAGTTTACATTAACGAATCATCCTCATGCCCAAATGCTGAGTGGCCATGTACAAGGTAAAGTGTTAGAAATGTTCAGCGGCATGATACGACCTGAAAGAATTTTAGAGATTGGTACGTTCACGGGCTTTAGTGCTTTGTGTTTGGCGAAAGGGTTACAGACTGGCGGAATATTACATACACTCGAAGTGAGAGCAGAAGATGCAGCTACGGCAAAGGCATATTTTGAAAAGGCTGCCATGGATGATCAAATTAAATTACATCTTGGCGATGCGCTGGAAATTATTCCAACAATTGATGAAAGCTGGGATCTTGTTTTTATTGACGCAGATAAAGTGAACTATATTAATTATTACGAATTAACTTTGCCATCAGTAAAAAAAGGAGGTTGGTTGCTGGCAGACAATGTGCTTTTTCATGGCGAGGTTTTAGAGGATAATGTGAAAGGAAAAAATGCCAAGGCATTACAGGCATTCAACGAACACGTAAAAAACGATAACCGGGTTCAACAGACCATGTTAACTGTTAGAGACGGACTTTTATTAATTCAGAAAAAATGACGGAATGTTTAAAATAATTATCGCTGTATTATTTTCATCGGTTGCTTTAACCGCAAATGCTCAAAGAATTTCGGTAGAGGAATATATTGAGCAGTTTAAAGATATTGCCATGAATGAAATGAAGCGTTCGGGTGTTCCGGCATCAATTACTTTGGCACAAGGCATCCTCGAATCTGAAAGTGGTAACAGCGAGCTGGTAAAGCGATCGAATAATCATTTTGGGATTAAATGCAAAAGTAATTGGAGCGGTGAAAGTGTTACACATGATGACGATGCGGCTGGAGAGTGCTTCAGGGCTTATACCAGTGCCGACCAAAGCTATCGGGATCACAGTGATTTTTTAAAAGTTAATAAGCGTTACAGTACTTTGTTCAGCCTTGATCCGGTTGATTACGAAGGCTGGGCGAAAGGATTAAAGAAAGCAGGCTATGCAACAAATCCCAATTATCCTAAGTTGTTGATAAAGTATATTGAGCAATACAATTTGCAGCAATACAGTTTGGCTGCTTTGAATGAATTGCCTAAAATGGATATTGCAAATAAAGAAGAAATCGGGGTGGCCGAACCCATTGAAACAGTTGCGGAAAAAACAGTTCCGGTTGGCGACAATACAACGACGTATGCCGAAGCTGATAAAATTACCAACATTAATAAAACCAAATGTGTATTTGCAAAAAAAGGTACTTCTTTATTAGTGATTGCCAATAAAAATAATATCAGCCTAAGCAAGCTGATGGAATTTAATGATATGACCTATGATGGCCTTATAGAAAAAGACCAGTATGTGTATCTAAATAAAAAACAAAAGACCGGTGAAAAAGAATTTTACATAGTGCAGGCTGGTGAAACAGTTTATGACGTGGCTCAGAAAAACGGTATTCAACTCAGGTATCTGCTGGAGTATAATAATTTGAACAGCGGGATTAAATTAAGCTCAAATACAAAATTGTTTTTGCAACCCGGTGTAAAAACTGCGGCTATTAATAGTGATAACATTAAATCTAAAGTGCATTTAGTGGCGCCCAAAGAAGGATTGTATGCCATTGCTAAAACCTATAATGTTACTGTTCAGCAATTAAAAGAATGGAATAAACTCAGCACAGATGATTTAAAAATTGGGCAGGAAATAGTTGTATCAAAATAAATAATTTATAGCATGATCATTCAGGTACTAGATAAAAAATTTCAACCGTATATAAAAGCTGAACAAATTCAGGAGCAGATTAATAAACTGGCACAACAGATTAATGAAGATTACGCCGGCAAAAGGCCTTTGTTCATTGCGATTTTAAATGGCTCTTTTATGTTTGCTTCCGATTTGTTTAAGGAGCTAACCATAGAGGCCGAAATCTGCTTTATTAAGCTGGCTTCTTATAAAGGCACAAAATCAACTGGCAATGTGATTACTTCAATTGGGCTTGATGAGCCGCTGAAAGACAGACATGTAATTATTGTGGAGGATATAGTAGATACCGGAAAAACGCTGAATGAGTTCTTACCTCAATTAGTAAACCAGCAACCGGCCAGTTTAAAGATAGCTGCGTTGCTGCACAAGCCCGAAGCTTTGGTTCACCCGATTACAATTGATTATATTGGATTTAATGTGCCCAATAAATTCCTGCTGGGGTTTGGCCTTGATTATGACGGGCTTGGAAGAAATTTAAAAGAAATTTACCAGTTGGTAGAGGAATAACCGGGCAGCATACGGTGATAAAAGAATATCTTGGTATCAGATTTATAACTTTTGTAAAATCTGTTTGCATTGAAAATAAGGTTATTCTATATCTTGTTTCTTATATTATTAACACATTGTGTTAATGCTCAATACTATTTACGTGGCGAAATAAGGGATGAGAAGGACCAGCCCCTGCAGAATGTAAAAATTCTCCTGCACTCGAATAATCATTTATATTTTACTGGCAATTTTGGTGGTTTTGGAATTACCACCAATTCATTATTGGATTCCATGACTTTAAGTTTGGATGGCTACGAACCTAAATCACTTAAAGTTAACAGTGAGCAGTGGCAAAACATCAACTTGAAAATTTTGCCGTCAAATGTAAACAGAAGCAAACCCAAACTTATTTCTGTTACCAAAAATCTCGACCAAACATCAAAGGCACGTTGGTTTATTAACAACGAAACATATTTTCAGCTTGTTGAAAATGAATATGTAAATGCATACAAATATCCCAATACCGGCTTTTCATTGAATGTAAATAAGGCATCCTACAGTAATGTGCGCCGATTTATTAATATGGGCAGCGCCGTGCCGCCCGATGCGGTACGTACCGAAGAAATGGTCAATTATTTCAACCTCCACTACCGGGAGCCTAAGAATAATAATATTTTTCATTTTGAATCGCAACTGGCATCCTGCCCATGGGATATGGACAAACAGCTGCTGTTCTTAAATATCAATGCGCAGAAATTAAATTTAAACATGATACCGCCCGGCAATTTTGTTTTTTTAATTGATGCTTCGGGCAGTATGGATATGCCCAAGAAACTACCACTGCTTAAGGCGGCTTTTCAAATGTTTGTTAAAAACCTCAGAGATATTGATACTGTTTCAATTGTTACTTATGGCGGTACAATTGGCATTTCGCTGCAGCCTACTGGTGGGGCCCAAAAAGAAAAAATAATAAAAGCCATTGAGGAACTCACCGCAAGCGGCGATACAAATGGCGAAGGCGCAATTATGACTGCTTACGCTATTGCCAGGCGTACATTTAAAGAGGGTAGTAGTAACCGGGTAATACTGGCAACTGATGGCGATTTTAACGTGGGACTTACATCTGATGAAGCTATGGAGGATTTGATAACAAAGGAGCGGCAGGGAGGTATTTATCTTACCTGTTTAGGTGTTGGCATGGGTAATTTAAAAGATTCCAAACTAGCATCACTTGCTAAAAAAGGTAATGGCAATTACGCATATCTTGATGATGCCATTGAAGCGGAGAAAGTGTTGGTGAAAGAACTGTCACAAAACTTTTTTGCTGTAGCCGATGATGTATTTATGAATTTAAAATTTAATCCCGATCTGGTAAAGGAATACCGGCTTATTGGATTTGATAACAGAAGGGATGCTGTAGCCGACAGTACAATTGATCTGGAAGGCGGCGAAATAGGGAGCGGAAATTCTGTACTGGCCATTTTTGAAATAGTGCCAACGAGCGATAAACTTTTCAAACCTGATATATTTCCTAAGGATAAAATTGCGGAAATAGAAATGCGCTATAGCCTTTGTAATGATACTGCTCAGTTATGGCTCGTAAATGCCTGTCTGGCGAATTTTGTTGAATTTAAATCTATTGATAAAGATCTGCAGTTTGCTGCAGCTGTTGCGCTCTTTGGACTTAAGCTAAAACAATCAAAATATATTAAACCAGTTGACTGGGCTGATATATACAGGATTGCTTCAGAATCTTACGACCCCAGTAGTTACCTGCAAACTGAGTTCTTAATGCTGGTTGAAAAAGCAGAGGAAATTTATAATCCCAAAAAGCGAAAGAAAAACAAACGGGGTTAAGAAAACATCTCCCTCACCTTGTCAAAAAATGATTTATCATTTTTATCCGGCTTAGGTTGGAAATTTTCTGATTCCTGTAATTTTTCAAGCATTTCCTTTTCGGCACCAGATACGTTTTGTGGTGTCCATACATTTATCTGTATCAGCTGGTCACCTTTTTCGTAACTGTTTACATTGGGAAATCCTTTGCCTTTAAGCCTGAAAATTTTTCCGCTTTGGGTACCGGCAGGTATTTTAATTTTTGCCCTGCCATCAATAGTAGGCACTTCTATTTGTGTTCCAAAAACAGCATCTGGTATTGATATATGCAAATCGAAAGCTACGTTTAAACCATCTCTGTGTAACTGTGGGTGTGCTTCTTCCTCAATTAAAACAATCAGGTCGCCCGCTGAACCGCCACGTTCTCCTGCATTACCTTTTCCGCTAAGGCTTAACTGCATACCTTCTTGTACACCGGCCGGTATATCAATAGTCACCGTCTCTTCGCCATAAATCCTGCCATCACCTTTACAAGCTGTGCATTTGTGCGTAACCGTACTTCCTTCTCCACTACAAGTAGGGCAAGTTGTTACTGTCTGCATCTGTCCCAAAAAGGTATTTTGCACCCGGCGCACTTGTCCGCTACCGCCGCAAGTGCCGCAGTTTTGCACACTGTTTTTATCTTTTGCTCCGCTGCCACTGCAGGTATTGCAAAGCACATATTTTTTTACTTTGATAGTTTTTTGTGCACCCTTTGCAATCTCCTCATAGTTAAGTTTTATTTTAACACGAAGGTTGCTGCCACGTGTGCCACGGCTTCTTCCGCCAGAACTGCGCCTGCCGCTTCCTCCACCAAAAAAACTTCCAAAAGGACTGTCATCGCCAAAAATGTCTCCAAAATTGCTGAAGATATCATCCATATTCATCCCTCCGCCGCTAAAACCACCGCCACCACCTCTGCCCTGGCCAAAAGCCTGGTGACCAAATCTGTCGTACTGAGCACGTTTATCGGTATCGCTTAAAACTTCATAAGCTTCGGCGGCTTCTTTAAATTTTTCTTCAGCAGATTTATCGCCCGGGTTTCTGTCGGGATGATATTGCATGGCAACCTTACGGTAAGCTTTCTTTATTTCATCCTGCGATGAAGATTTAGATACTCCCAGTATTTCGTAAAAATCTTTTTTAGACATTTTTTATTCTTCGTGTTTTAAAAAAAACTACTTGTAGCAGCTTGTTCCGGTTCTCCGCCGCGGCGGACTAAGGGGCTTTATTTTCCCACAACAACTTTTGCAAACCTTATTAGTTTATTATTCAGGGAGTAACCTTTTTCTACTACATCAACTACTTTGCCCTTTTGCTCCTCCGGAACTTCTATTTCTGTAATGGCTTCATGCTTTTCAACATCAAACTCGGTATTAATACTTTCCATAGCTGCCAATCCTCTTGCTTGTAAAGTGGTTCTTAATTTGTTAAACACTAATTGCACACCTTCCTTCTGCGCAGCAATATCATCGCTTTCGGTTAACTGTTTTTCGGCACGGTCGCAATCGTCCATTACTTCTAATAAAGAAACGATCACATCTTTACCCGCTGTTTGAATCAGTTCATTCTTTTCTTTCGCATTGCGGCGCTTAAAATTATCAAACTCGGCAAAAAGGCGCAGGTATTTATCCTTTTGTTCTTCTACTTCGGCCTGTAATTTCTGCACTAAATCCTCACCCTCGGGGTTACTTAAATGAGTATTGCCGGGCACATCTGCATCGGCATTAATGTTCATTTCTTCGTTTTCGGGTAATGTTGTTTCTTTCTCTTCCATATTCTGATTTTAAAAATTGGTTGCGAAGGTACAACAGTCAAACATTTTGCCAAGGCTCAATTTGCCGTCAAATTGGCAATTATTTGCAAATAATGGCTAGATATAAGCTGTTTGTATGACACGGAAGTTACCTTTGCGCCATGAAGAGTATTTTTTTGAACAAAAAGATCAGCAAAAGAGTCGAAAACGGGCATCCCTGGATATTTGGGAATGAGGTAAATACCGGTAAAGCGCTTGATGCGGCTGCTAAACCAGGCGAAATAGTGAATGTGTACACCCATGATAAGAAATTTGTAGGTAGGGGCTATAATAACCCACAGTCGCAGATAATGGTGCGGTTACTTACCAGAGATAAAGAGGAAACGATTGATGAGCAATTTTTTGTTAATCGTATTAAAAAGGCCTGGGACTATCGCCAAAGGCTTGGTTATACCGAAAACTGTCGTCTTATTTTTGGTGAAGCCGATGATTTACCGCAATTGATTATTGATAAATTCAACGATTACTTTGTTATACAAACCCTGGCATTGGGTATTGATGTTTGGAAGCCTGCAATTGTAAAAGCCATCGAAGAAATTTTTACACCCAAAGGAATTTACGAACGCAATGATGTGCCTGTAAGAGAATTGGAAGGTATGGAGCAGCATAAAGGATTTTTATCTGCAGAGTTTGACACTAGTATTATCATCAATGAGAACGGAATTAAGTTTCACGTAGATATCGCAAACGGACAAAAAACCGGTTTCTTTTTAGATCAGCAGGATAACCGCCGGGCCATTCAGCATATTGTAAAAGATGCAGATGTGCTGGGTGCGTTTTGCTATACCGGTTCTTTTGAAATTGCCGCAGCACATTATGGTGCTAAATCAGTTTTAGGATTGGATATTTCTCAAAACGCCGTTGACATGTGTAATAAGAATGCTGCATTGAACGGGCTCGAAAATATTTGCGGTTTTGAATGTGTTAATGCCTTTGATGTGTTGAAAGAATGGTCGAAAGAAGGAAAGCAATGGGATGTTGTAATGCTTGACCCGCCTTCTTTTACAAAGAGCAGGGCTACCATTAACAAAGCTGTTGCAGGATATAAAGAGATTAATTTACGTGGAATGAAATTAGTAAAGCCAGGTGGCTTTTTAGTTACATCGAGTTGCACCAATCTGGTACAGCCAGAATTGTTTTTAGATATTATTCAAATGGCGGCAACAGATGCTAAAAGAAAAATACGGCAGGTGATGTTTAATTCACAATCGGCCGATCATCCTATTATAAGAGGACAGGAGAATACCCACTATCTTAAATTTTTGATTGTACAGGTGATGTAATTAAAATTGACGGATTATTTTACGACCTGGAATTTACCGGACTCGATGATTTTACCTTCTTTATCACGTAGCTGATAAACATAGATACCACGGTAAAATTCTTCTAATGACATATTGATGCGGGGCTGCATGGTTTGAACTTCAACTATTTTTTTGCCCATGAAATTATAAATCTGCAGCGAAAAAGATTTATCATACCCGTACAGAAAATCAAAATTGATTACCGTAGTGGCAGGGATTGGATAAGGCTTTATAAGTTTTGCTATAGGCTCACCCTGAGCAGGGTTTTTAGCTTGAGCAAAAGAAGTAAAGTTTAATCCAATCGAAAGAATTAGTATGTAAATAATTTTCTTCAACTAAGTAAAAATATGGAAAATGTTTTAAAACAGCAACAGTTAGCCGTTAGCTTATTTATAATAAATATATGACTAAAAAGTGCAATAAAAAAATATTTTTACATGGATGGCTTAGGCTGGGGTTGCTGATTATCAGCTTAAACTTGCCAGTTTTTCATTAATAGCATCAAAATTGGGTACATCGCTGGCATTCTCCAAAACTTCTGCGTAGCAAATTTTACCTTCTTTATCTATTATAAACGCTGATCTTTTACTCACACCCTTCATTTCTAATATCCATTCATTGTATAATGTGCCGTATAATGCTGAAACTTCTTTATTAAAATCGCTCAAAAACGTGAAATTATACTGCTGATCTTCTTTATACCGCTTTAAAGAAAAAACAGAATCAACGGAGATGCCAATTACCTCGGCGCTTGCATTGTTGTATCGGCTTATATCGTCCCTTACAGCACACAATTCGGCTGTACAGGTACTGGTAAATGCCTGCGGAAAAAATAGGAGAAGTACGTTTTTCCCAATAAAGTCAGACAGGTTTACTTTGTTTCTATGAGTATCAAATAACGAAAATTGAGGGGCATCTTGCCCGTTTTCCAGCGCCATAAATATTTTTTTATGTAAAGATAGTAGTTGTGTAAAAATTATTAACAGGTATTGCAACCATGTAGTATAACAGGTGCGGCGGCTGTATTTATCAACATCTAATAATAACTTATGCTTTGAATAAAAAATGAAGACCCCTCTAGAAAGAGGGGTCTAATTGTTATCCAAACAATCCATAAAAACAAAAATCTTTAGTTTGTTAGCACACAACTTTTGAGATATGGAGGATGTGTTTAGATAAATTCATAGGCAAAACAAAGTCAGGGATGTTTTGCAAAAAAGTTATCTTAATAAAATTGGGGTAAAATGCTGTGTAGTTGGAGTGTTTGTGCAGGATTTACCTGGTAAAAACACGATGAATAATAATCGGAATGCAGGGTAAACTGTTTACCTTTTATCATAGGGATGAATTTTGGTTTTCTTAGGTTTTTGTACGGTTATTGGTATAAACGGATAGTTTGTACTTTTTAGTATAAATAACTGTACAGATTAGCTGATAAATTTTTAATTACATTTCGCAACATCCTGTTATAATAAAGCCCCTGCGATATTGCAGAGGCTTTATTATAAAATTATAAATGTATTAATTCTTTTGATTCTTAGCTGTTTTTGAGCCAGTTGCAGGTGCTGTCGGCTTACTAGGAGCGTCAGTTGTTTTTTTGAAATTTTCAGCAGCCCATTTGTCATAATCTTCAGCGGCCAAAACATCGCCTGTAATGGTTATGCTTTTTATGTCATCAATGCCAGCAAATTTCACAGTAAGGTGCTTATCAAAATGATTCGCAGCAGCTGCATTATAGGTAGCCGTAATTGTTCCGGTTTTGCCGGGTGCAATTGGCGATTTGGTATAATCTCCGATTGTGCAACCACAAGTAGGACTAGCTTGCTCAATAATCAGCATATCAGTTCCTATATTGGTTACAACAAAAGTAGCTGTTGTTGGGATTCCTTGCTTAATTTTTCCCAGGTCAATTGTTTCAGATGTAAACTTGGCTACATC
>JBBKXU010000266.1:0-3310 GCA_037969645.1 Ferruginibacter sp.
TCCTTAAATAAAATTTGACATGAAAAAAATACTGTTTACTTTATTCTTTCTGCCCTCATTAGCAATTGCACAAAATGTAGGCATTGGTACAACCACACCAGTTGCCAGTGCTCCATTGGAAATTAAAAGCAATGGTAAAGGTATGCTGATCCCCCGATTGGGTACATCGGCCATAGTAACTATCCCTAACCCGGCAAAAGGTCTGCTGGTTCTGGATACATTAAAAAACCAGCTACTCATTAATATGGGAACCCCATCGGTACCAAACTGGCAAACCATTGTAGCCAGCAGCGGCTGGAGCCTCACAGGAAACAGCGGAACAGATGAAGCAACAAATTTTATCGGTACAACAGATGACAGGTCACTTTCGATCAGGGTAAACAATAAACGCTCGGGGTTCATTAACCGAAACTCCGGTAACACCGGTTTTGGGTACCGGGCACTGGATTCAGTTACTACCGGAATCCTGAATACGGCAATAGGCGACCACGTTATGTTATTGACAAAAACAGGAATTTACAATACCGGGGTGGGTAACGAAGCATTACTTGAAAACAGTTCCGGCTCGTATAATGTTGCCCTTGGAACAAGCGCAATGAGTAAAAATAAAACCGGCATTCAGAATACAGCACTTGGACAGATCGCTATGTATGAAAATATTTCGGGCAACAGAAACACTGCTTCGGGAAGCGATGCCCTGCGCCATAATAATACCGGTAATGATAATGTAGGCATGGGCTTCACTGCCTTATACTTCAACACAACCGGCAGTTCCAATGTGGCCATTGGCACAGGTGCTTTATTCAACACAGGAAACCGCAGTTACCTGGTAGCTGTTGGTGATTCGGCATTATTCAATAACGGAACAGGTGCTACAGAAATTTACCACGGCATTGGAAATATGGCAATTGGTTCAAAAGCATTGTATACCAATACTACCGGATTTTATAATGCTGCTGCAGGTTCAGGTGCACTTACTTCCAATACGAGTGGTGCCTATAATTCTGCATTCGGAACAGGATCGTTAAGACAAAACAATTCAGGCGATGCAAATTCAGGTACCGGGTTCAATGCTTTGTTCAGTAACACAACAGGAAACGCAAATAGTGCTTTTGGGAACGGAGCTTTGTCTTCAAACTCAACAGGAAATTCAAACAGTGCTTTTGGCAGTGCCGCTATGGTTAATAATCAGTCGGGATATTCAAATGTAGCCGTGGGTGTTCAGGCGCTGTTCAATACTGGCAACAGAAGCAACCTGGTGGCAGTTGGAGACTCGGCACTTTATAATAATGGCGTGGGCGCAACTGAAACTTATCATGGCATAGCCAATATGGCTATCGGTTCTAAATCTTTATTTTCCAACTCAACCGGTTATTATAATACTGCTGCCGGTTCAGATGCCCTTACTTCCAATACAAGCGGTGCACAGAATTCTGCATTTGGAACAAGCGCCTTACGAACGAATAATAGCGGCGGAGCCAATACCAGTGGCGGGTTTAATTCTTTATTTTATAACTCAACCTGCAAATATAACAGTGCATTTGGAAATGCGGCTTTGTCATTCAATTCTGCTGGGAATTCAAATAGCGCATTTGGTTCTTCTGCTTTAGTTAATAATCAAACCGGATTTTCGAATGTTGCGGTAGGTGTTGCTGCATTGTCCAATACCGGTAATCGAAGCAACCTCGTTGCGATAGGCGATAGTGCATTATTCAACAATGGCATAGGTGTATTAGCTGCATTTGAAGCAATAAACAATACAGCCGTTGGTTCCAAAGCACTTTATACTAATACGAGAGGGAGTGATAATGCAGCAACAGGATTTAATAGTTTGAGAGCAAATACAAATGGCTATGCCAATACCGCAAATGGAAGTTTTTCATTGTTTGCCAATACTAGCGGAAGAAACAATACTGCTATTGGTAGTAATTCACTTATCAGCAACATCATTGGTAATCATAATACAGCCATTGGAGTTCAGGCACTCAATCTGAACAGTTCGGGTATTGGTAATACGGCAACCGGAAGTTTTGCCCTGGCAACAAATACAACTGGCAGCTATAATACGGCCATTGGGCATCTTGCCGATGTAAGTTCAAATAATCTTACCAAAACAACGGCAATCGGATATAACGCAATAGCGGCAGTCAGCAACAGTATGATTCTTGGCGGCACCGGCGTAGATGCTGTTAACGTAGGTATTGGAACATCATCACCTGGTTTCCCATTGAATTTCTCCAATACACTGGGCGACAAGATCTCCTTGTATGGAAACAGTGGTTTTCATTATGGCCTGAGTATTCAGAGCGGATTATTCCAGATACATTCAGATGCAGCAGCGGCAGATATTGCCTTTGGTTACGGAACCAGTGCTTCCTTTACCGAAAGAATGCGGATAAAAGGCAATGGCAATGTGGGCATAGGTACAAACAATCCTGTAAAACCACTTTCTTTTCCGGCCACACTTGGCGAAAAAATATTGCTGTACCCCGGCGGTGCCGGTGAAGTTGGTATTGGTGTTTATGGCAACGAATTAAGATTACATGCTGATAATCCCGGTGCCATGGTTTCATTTGGCACACAGGATAACGCAGGTGCATTTACACAGGCGGGCCGTTTCCAGATTAGTGCCGGTACAGCACTATTTGTAAATGGCAGTATCTGGGCAAACGGTACAACTTATGCCAGTGATGAAAGATTTAAACAAAACATCACGGCTATATTTTCTCCCTTACAAAAACTATTACAGATAAATGGCGTGGAGTACGAAATGAATTCCACTGCGTTTCCAAAACATAATTTTATACCGGGCAGGCAAATTGGTTTGTTGGCGCAGAATGTAGAAAAAATTGTTCCCGAAGCGGTTAACGAACAGGACGGATACAAGGGAGTGGATTATGCCAGGCTGGTACCCTTGATCATTGAAGGAATGAAAGAACAGCAGCAGCAGGCGATAGAACAGCAAAAGCAAATTGAAGCATTAAAAAAAATCATAGAAGACCTCTTAAAAAAATAGATATGAAACCTAGTATTTTTATACATACCGCCAAAGGCCTTACTGCCCTTTGCCTTGAAAACATTATTCGTATTGAAAGTAAAAGTAATTACAGTAAAATATATTTTGCAGACGAAAGTTTTCCGCTTACGGTTGCCAAAGTGCTGCACTGGTTTGAAGAAATTTTACCGCCCGACATGTTCTTACGGGCACATCGTACCCATCTGGTAAACCGACAGTTTATCAGTCATGTAGTTACCGCATCCAAACTAATTCACATGAGCAATGGCGATAAAATATACATCAGCAGAAGAA
>JBBKXU010000267.1:0-6317 GCA_037969645.1 Ferruginibacter sp.
GGTACGGAAAAGCTTGTGCATGTTTTTTATGAGGAACTAAAAACACAATTGGCTTTAGAGTCAGTTTTAAGAAACAATATTCCTGCAAAGAGAAAAGCAGATAATCCTGTCTTTGAAAGCTGGCAGCAACTTGTTATAAATCTGCAGCAAACAGCTAAAGAAAGCACTGGTAATGCAGACAAAAAGAACACTAAGCTTAGGTATAGTCAAATAATTGATGAACTAACAGATCGGCAAGCAGCTGATAGCAAGAAAACTGATACAATGACAGACTTAAAGGAAGGAATATTTATTGAAAATGCCGGCGCAGTTATTATCGCTGCCTATTTGCCTATGCTTTTCAGCAGATTGGAATTAACAGAAGACCAGGCATTGGTAAATCCTGATCTGGCCGCCTTAATCATCCAAAATGCAGTTACAGGAAATACAAACATTGGCGAACATGAATTGCTCCTCCCGAAGATACTGTGTGGAATAAGTCCTGAACTCCCTGTGAATACAAACCAGGAAATAACAACGCTTCATAAGCAGCAGGTTGAGGAATTGTTGCTGGCAGTTATTGAACATTGGACAGTAGTAAAAAATACTTCCGTTGAAGGTTTAAGAGAATCTTTTTTAAAACGGAATGGTAAATTGACTATGGTTGCTGACGAATGGCTGCTGCAGGTGGAACAAAAACCCTTTGATATGTTATTACAGCAATTGCCCTGGAATATCAGTATGATAAAACTACCATGGATGGCAACGCTTTTAAAAACTGAATGGATATAGATTAATGTTTTCATCGGCCGAAAAAACAAACCGAACCACTACTGCCGTGCAGCAAAAAGCACAGCAGCAAACCTTTTTCAGAAAGGCAGGGGAGGAAACTTTTTTTGGAGCCAAAGAACAACCAGTTTTTTTTAACACCGCAATTCAAGCAAAATTATCGGTGAGCAGTCCTGATGATCCACAGGAAAAAGAAGCCGATGCAGTTGCTGATCAGGTGATGCGCATGGCCGATCCTGCACCAGCATCCATTAGCAGCGGCAGCGAAGAAAAATTAGATAAAAAAGAGGATGAAGAAATTCAGCCTAAAATAGAAGCGCCTTGTATAAGCAAAATAAGTTGCAAAGAAGAAGGGGATGAAGTTCAAGCAAAACAAATAACGCCGGTTTACCGGATGCCTGATGATGGTTATGACACCGCATTTGGTAATACCTTGTCAGGCGAAAGCACAAGTGCTTACATTAATCGAAAACCTATTGGTCTTTACCATTCAGACGTTATTCAACGCAGTGGCCGGGGCCCGCCGGCAAGCTCTATACCGTTTGAACAATCATTAACTTCTTCAAAAGGAGGAGGTAGTGTATTGCCCGGAGATACCCGACAATTTATGGAGAGTCGCTTCAATGCCGACTTTGGTGGCGTACGCATACACACAGGCGCCACCGCACAACAATTGAGCAGCAGCATACATGCACAGGCATTTGCGCATGGCAATGATATATACTTTAACGAAGGTAAATATTCACCACAAACACAAAGCGGCGGAACACTGCTTGCGCATGAACTTACCCATACCATCCAGCAGGGTGCAAGTCCTGCTAGTACCTCAACCACAGTAGCAACAAAATCAGTTGCACGCAAAAATATTATACAACGTAGTGCTGGATCGGTTCCGGTACAATTAACCAATGCAGTTGAAAAAGCAAAAACTGTTGAAGGAAAAATTGATGCCAATAAACCACAGGCCGATGGATACAGAACCGGCTGGGAAAACCTGGTGGAGATTTTCAAAACAACTTTTGGCGAAGAAATGGTAGTTAGTGGCGGTGGCGGCACTGCTAAAAAAGGCGCTGTTGCTGAGCAGGATATTAAGAAAAAACGAACCACCGAAGGTTTAGTAGCCGACGGTAACCGCCCCGGTCATGCATTTACAGGTGAACGTGATGCCATGCCAAGTTGGTGCGGCATATTTACATTTTGGGCATTAAATAAAAGCGGTGTGCCCATGCCCAAATGGAAACTTGGCGAACAAATTATTAAACCCGAAACAGCAAGGCCGCCTGGTACTATGCCTATGCCGGGCGATATCGCTTACCGGAACGCATTCTCACACTATGCCATTGTAGAAAGTGTTTCGGGTAATACCGTTAAAACTGTAAATGGAAATACAGCTGGCGAAGATAATTTAGGCGGACAGGTTCAAACCAAAGATCATCCGTTAAGCAACTGGACGGCTTTCTTCAACCCGCTATTAATTATGCAGGGAAGTTTGGGAAGCGGTGAAGGAACTGCTGATGCCAAACCAAAAACGCTGGCAGAATTACGTAAAGAAGTTTTGCAGGTTAATCGAAAAGAAGATTCAGAAGAAAAGGATTCGGGCAACGATGCTGAAATTCAGACTAAGTCTGAATTAAGTAGCTGGCATGTTGATGGCAGCGGCGTTTTAAATACGCCTGCTCCAGTTATACAGAAAACTGAGGATGATAATGAATTGCGGAAAAAAGATGAAGAGCAACAGGAGGAAGATAAACTAAGTGCCGGTCCGGTAAGTGATGTTCAGAAAAAAGGAGTTGATGCATTAACAAATGACAATGCAACCTCGGTTGCTGAAACTTATTTAGATAGCCCAAATAATAATATTCAATCTAAAACAACATTTGAAAATAGTTCTTTGACAAATAATATGGCTTTTCCTGTGCAGGAAGTTGCAGATGCACATGAACGTGGTCCGCCGGTACAGTTAAAAACAAATAATAACGATTCCATTCATCGGTCGGTGATTGATGATGCACTGGCTTATACAAGTTTAGGTGCGTTGATGGATTGCGTTTACGTTACCGATCTGGATGCAACATCTGCCTGCCTGCTGCGTAAAGCAAGAGATATTGCCATGCATATTCCGGGCTATAAGGCGCTGCGTGTTATTTTAAACAGCGATCCTATTACAGGCGAATATGTTGAACGCAACGGACGTAACTTTTTAGAAGCCGCTTTTGATATTATGCCTGGTGGAGCGTTGTTGTACAGAAAACTGGATGAACAACATCAGTTGGATGCCGCTGCCGCATGGATAGATGGAAAAATAAATGATCTGGAATCCATTGTGGATGGGCTGTTCAATAATTTTGACCGGTTCTGGAATGATCTCGGAATCACCGACTTCCGTTCGCCAATGGGCGTACTACGTGATGGCGCAAATATCGTTTTCGGTTTCATTGGAGATATTGTTGATTTCGCCATTGATGCAGCACTTGAATTGCTGGGAATGGTTAAGGATTTTCTTTTAGAAAAAATTGTTGAGTTCATTAAAGAAAATACCACAGCCTATCCATTACTAACGTTGATATTGGAGGAAGACCCGATAACCAAACTGCCGGTTGAACGAAATGGTACCAATATTCTGAATGCATTGCTCGATCTGGGTGGCGAAGCCGGACAAGTGAAAAAAGCACAGATGATTGATACTGGCACTTTTGAAAAAGTTGTTGGGTATATTGATGAAGGTATTGCTGTGTTTGGCGGATTGTATGATACCATCATTCTCAATTTTAATACTATCTGGGACAGGATTAGCATTGATGCATTAATGGAGCCAACAGAAACCTTCAGAACCATCTATAATATTTTCGCCGAGCCGGTAACCAGAGTACTTGATTTTGTGGAAAGGGTTATTGATGAGATATTAAAGCTTGTTAAGGAAATACTCTTTCAACGCATTTCGGAAGAAGCAAAAAAAGTACGAGGGTATTTTCTGATGACGGTTATTCTCAACAAAGATCCGTTCACCGGTGAAGTGGTGCCACGTTCGGTTGAGAACCTGATTCATGGCTTTATGAGTTTGATGGATGGTGGTGAAGAGCAGTTTCAACAGATGAAGGAAAGCGGCGCCATTGCACGTACGGTAAACAAAGTAAATGCTGCTGTCGACCGGCTCAACATGACTTTGGAATCCATTGTTCAGTTATTTATTGATCTGTGGAATTCATTTACGTTCAGCGACTTCTTAACGCCAATACCAACCTTCATGCGTATCATCAATACGTTTGGAGAACCCATTGGCAGGTTAATTGCTTTTGTAGTAGAGATTGTAAAAATTGTGGTGGTGGTCATTCTGGAAATAATGAATTTTCCGTTTGATCTTATCAACAATATTATTACCCGAACCATGGCCGCTTTCCAAAGTATAAAGCGTGATCCGATCGGGTTCTTAAAAAATCTGTTGAAGGCGATCAAGCAAGGCTTTATACAGTTCTTTGATAATATCGTAACCCATTTAATAAATGGTGTTGTGGGTTGGCTGATGAGTGAATTACGTGATGCAGGAATTCCCGAACTCACCGATTTTTCATTACAGGGTGTGATAGGTTGGGTGCTGGAAGTATTGGGGCTCACCATGGAAAAAATTTGGGAGAAGCTGGCTGCACATCCACGTATTGGTCCTGAAAAAGTTGCCCGGTTAAGAGGCATGATCAACACATTGGAAGGCATCTGGACATTTATAAAAGATGTGCAGGAACGGGGCATAGTTGCCATCTGGGAAAAAATTCAGGAACAACTGAGTAACTTATGGAATGTTGTACTGGATGCAGTTAAGAGTTGGGTAATGGAAACCATTGTAACACAGGTTACGGTTAAGTTACTCGGTATGCTTGATCCCACAGGCATCATGGCTGTGATAAACAGTTGCATCGCCATTTACAGTGCCATTCAAAGCTTTATCAAGTATTTGCGGGAGATGCTGGAGATCATTAATTCTTTTGTAAATGGTGTTGCAGATATTGCTGAAGGAAATGTTACAACTGCTGCAAATTATTTAGAAAACACTATGGGACGTGCTATGCCAATTGTAATCGGCTTCCTAGCAAATCAGGTTGGTCTGGGTGGAGTAGGAAGAAGAGTCGGCGAGATGATTGAAAGCGTAAGAAGTATGGTTGACGAGGCGCTCACTTGGTTGGTAAATAAAGCGGTTGATACGGGAATGGATTTATTGGATAGAGCGATGGCGGCGGGAAGGAGTGTGGTTGATCGGGTACTTTCACTTTTAGGATTGAGGAAAGAATTCCGACTTCCAAATGGCGAAGATCATACATTAAAATTCTCGGATGATTCACCGGGTGCGCAGTTGATGATTGAATCAACGCCAACGCCATTGCAACACCATATTGGCAGTCTGCGTTCAACACATACCTCTCCTGATGCAGTAACACAGTTGAGTATTATTGATGGACATATTGCTGATATAAATACATTAAAAGCTGAAACAATGACACAAACTCGTGGAGAAGCTATCAGACTTAAACTTGATGCAATTGCAATTGCATTGCAGCACCCCAGCTTTGGTGGTAGTGAAAATATTCCGCCCAGCAGAGTAACGTTTACGCCATCCACAAAAGCAGGAGGTCCAGTTGGGCATATTATGGACGCAAGTCCGCTGACATTGCAGCCGGGTACTAATAATGTAGGCGGAAATAACGTAGGTAGCGAACCTGCGGCTGCCGGTGCTACAGAACTTTGGCAAAAAGTAAGAGTTCGCCCCAATACGTATATTCAGGGGCATTTATTAAATCACCATGTACATGGCTCCGGGGCTTTAAAAGAAAACCTGGTTCCCATTCGTGGACCTTATAACAGTCAAATGGAAAGGGATTTTGAATCGGTTGTTAAAAACCGTGTACTGGGCAATCGTGAGATATTACATTACCGAGTACAAGCGATTTTTGGTGGTCAGTCAGGCAGAGCCAATTTGCCTGAGGAAACTGATTTACCAACTGAACTAAGGTTTACTCTAAAATCGATGCAAAAGAAAGATGCTGCACTTACTGGTCTTGAACCTGATCATTGGGAGGAAGTACCTGGTGCTCCAAATTTGTATACCGGAGCTAATCCTTTTGTGCATATACTGGAACCCGATTCACCGCCGGCGGTAGCGGCTACTATTTCACTGGCAGATTTAACTACAGAAGCAAATAACTCTGCCCTCACGTTTAGTGCATTTCGTTCGCAAAATACTTTGCATACCAGAAGTGTTGATGGATTGACACAGCCTGAAAAAGATGCGTTGGAAATAATATTTACAGATCGTGAAAGGCTAAATGCTAAAAATACCGAATTGGCAAGAATCCCGATGATGGTAAACGCAGATCACATTACTACATGGAATTCTTTTAAAACCGGGAGATCATTTTATAATACAGCGGATGCTGCTTCAGACTCTACAGGAACAACAGTTGAGGCTGAATTTTATACCAAACAGGCTGAGCTGCGTTCGGCAGCAATTGGAGCAGCAGCAGCAGTTGTAAACAGCGCTGCCCCTGGATCATTTGCTGGAC
>JBBKXU010000268.1:0-5920 GCA_037969645.1 Ferruginibacter sp.
GGCGCTTATTTCACAGTTGATGGCGGACAGGCATGGATACAATTAAAAGCCGGTTTACCAACTATCGCTATAAAAAATATGGCTATTCAAAAAAGAGAAAATGATCTGGTGCTTGCTACTTTTGGCAGGGGTTTTTATGTGTTGGATGATTATACGCCGCTGCGTAATTTTAAGAAAGAAGATTTGACCAATGCTGCAACTATTTATCCTGTTAAAGATGCCTGGATGTTTATAGAAGCATCAACACTGGGTGTAAGAGGCAAAGGTTTTCAGGGTGAAAGTTTCTTTACCACGCCAAACCCTAAAGTGGGCGCTACCTTTACTTATTATTTGAAAGATGATATTAAAACCATCAAGGAAAAACGTAGTGAAGCCGAGAAAGAGAAAATAAAAAAAGGCGAAGCGCCTTATTATCCTTCTATTGATGAATTAAGAAAAGAAGATGAACAACCTGCCCCGCATTTACTATTTACTGTAATGGACGAAGATAATAATGTGGTACGTCGTATTAAAGCGCCTGCTAAAAAAGGGATGAGCAGGGTAGTCTGGGATTTCCGCTACGCACCCTTTGGACCGGTTGATCTGAGCCCGTTTGATGAATCATTTGTATTTAGTTCGCAGGATGCAGGGTATATGGCTTTACCCGGCAATTATAAAGTATCGCTTAGCAAATTTGAAGATGGAAGCTACACCGAACTAATAGCAGCCATACCATTTAAAACAGCTACGCTTAATAATGCAACATTGCCAGCAACAGATAAAAAAGCATTGGGAGATTTTTGTAAGCAAGTGGGAGAACTTAGAAGAGTAAGTGCCGCTGCTAATGAATACAGAAGTGAATTGGTTAATAAGATAAAATATATAAAGCAGGCCATTATTGAAACGCCAAAACTGCCAACTGCTGTGTCTAAAACCATTGCAGATATTGAAAAACGATTAACAGATGTAAATACAAAACTAAATGGCGATGCAACTTTGGGAAGAAGGGAGTTTGAAACATTGCCTTCTATTAACGGACGTATTGGTGCAATAGCAGGCGCATTGTGGTCAACGACAGCAGCTCCAACAACTACTTTCATCAACTCATATAATATTGCGGCCAAACAATTTACTCCGGTTTACAATGAGTTGAAATCTATTGGCATTGCATTGAAAAATGTAGAAGATTTATTAGAGCAAAACAAAGCACCTTATACTCCGGGCCGTCTGCCGGAGTGGAATGGGAATTAGTCTTGTCATTTCGACCATCGGGAGAAATCTGCTTTAAAGTTTTATTGTAGATTTCTCACTGCGTTCGAAATGACAGCGCATGTGCTTCCGTGCTTCAGTAACAACCCAAAAATAAATTTGGTTAAACTAAAAATATTAGTATATTTGTGCTAATCAAATTAGTGTATCATGTCAATCGCAGGACAAAACCTCAAATACCTACGCAAACTCCGTGGTTGGACACAGGAGGAATTTGCCACCAAACTAGGCATTAAACGTTCGTTAATCGGCGCTTATGAAGAAGAACGTGCCGATCCACGGCTTGATGTGCTGGAAATACTGGCCGACATATTTAAACTTTCTCTTGATGAGTTATTGCTTAAAGATTTGAGCGATACATCAGAAAGTTATCTGGCTAAACGTCGTCAGCAAAAAATGATGACCGCCGACAGGAATATTATTCACTTCGTTCCGGTTAAAGCAGCAGCAGGCTATTTAGCCAGTTATGCCGATACTGAGTTTATTGATGAATTAAATACTTTTACGTTGCCCATGCTCTCAGGCGGTAATTACCGTGCTTTTGAAATTATTGGTGATAGTATGTTACCTACTCCCAGTGGCAGTATTATCGTAGGTGAGAAAATTGAAAATACAAATGATATAAAGGGCAGTCAGGCTTATATTGTAGTGAGTCGTAATGAAGGCATAGTATATAAAAGAATTGAAAAAGACGGACGTAGTAAGAGTAAGTTAACTCTGGTTAGCGATAATCCGCAGTACCAACCCTATCAGGTAAATGCAGAAGATGTAATGGAATTATGGCAGGCGCAGATGGTGATAAGCAAAGTAAGCAATCAGCAACGCTGGGATGTAAACTCCTTGGCCAGTATGGTGAATAATCTGCAAAGCCAGGTTAGTACCTTAAAAAAGAAGATGAACTAAGATTATTTACAGAAACAACAGGCAGGTAATGAATGCAAAAGAATTGTTGATCTTGAATTTTGAGGAAGTGAGGCGCAGGAGTATTAAAGTATGGAAAGGTATTTCGGAAAATGATCTTTTTTGGAAGCCCGACCCCGCAGCCATTAGTTGCTTTGAAATGATACGGCATGTGTTGGAATCGGAAAATATATACCACCATATCATTCTTAACCGGGGTGTGCTTGGTGATTATAAATGTCCTTTAACCGGAAATCCATATACCTCTATTGAAGACGAATTGAGAAATGCCCAACCTTACCGGGAGAAGTTTTTGAAAATGGTACATACTTTAAGTTTAACTGAATTAGAGGAAGTGCATATTACCCGTAAAGAAGTAAAGCAAAATCGCAAATTGGCCGATTATCTTTTACGGGTTGCATACCACGAAAGTGTACATACCGGGCAGTTACTTGACTATTTACGCACATTAAAAGCACCTCGTGCCGTAATATGGGATTAACTTTTATCTTTACCCACTTTATATAACATAACTATTAACGCACAACCAGATACATCGATTAATAATTAAAAAACACAGTTATGATTAAGCTTCAGATCATTGGCAATCTTGGTAAAGATTGCATCGTAAAAGAGATCAACGGTAAAAACGTTATCAATTTCAGCGTAGCACATTCCGAACGGTTTAAAGATGCACAGGGCAACCAAAAGGAAAGAACAACCTGGGTTGAATGTGCTTATTGGACCGACAGAACGGCTATTGCGCCTTATTTGTTAAAAGGAACAACGGTTTATGCCGAAGGTTCTCCAGAGGCTGATGCCTATACTAACAAAGAAGGTCAGGCGGCTTCTACGCTACGCATGCGGGTACAAAACATTCAGCTATTGAGTAGTAACAGAGAACAGGGTTCTAACCAAGGCAATGTTACTAATGCTGGTATGAGTACAGCCCCTGTTGTAAAAACCGAATCGAGCAATTCAGCAGCTCCGGTTGATGATTTGCCGTTTTAGAAGGAAGTTAATCCCACAAAGTATGTTATTGTCTGTCATGCTGAGGAACGAAGCATCTCATCCTAGATTCCTTATTCGTCGGAATGACAAGCAGTCTTTGTGGGATTAGTTTTTTCTCAGCAAATATTTTTCATAAAGTTTTAACTTGTGCAAAACGACTTGCATGAAAAATAAAACTGCTTTATTACTCTCTCTTTTTCTCTTTTCCTCTTTTGTCCTCTTAGCGCAAAGAAATTATACGCAATATGTTGATCCATTCATAGGCACAGGCGGCCATGGACATACATACTCAGGTGCAGTATTACCACATGGTATGGTACAACTAAGTCCCGATACCAGATTAGATGGCTGGGATGGTTGCGGTGGTTATCATTATTCCGATAATTATATCTATGGTTTTTCTCACACCCATTTAAGCGGTACGGGTGTAAGTGATTATGGCGATATATTATTAATGCCCATGACTGGCAAACCATCTCCCGATAATAAAATTTATGGTTCATCATTTTCTCATGACAATGAAAAAGCATCGCCGGGTTACTATTCGGTAAAATTGGAGGATAATAATATATTAGCCGAGCTTACTACCACCACAAGAGTAGGCTTTCATAAATACCGTTTCCCAAGCTCCGATAAAAATTATGTGATTCTCGATCTAAAACACAGAGACGAAGTAATTGAATCGTCTTTAAAAATAATCAACCTGCACACCATCAGTGGCTTGCGGCGCAGCAAGGCCTGGGCCGATAATCAATACGTTTATTTTGTGATGGAGTTTTCTAAACCATTTGCCAGTACTGGTTTTTGGAAAAATGATACTTTGCAATCATCCGGCACTACCAATATAAAGGATGCACAAGATTTAAAAGCTTATTTCAAGTTTGATAACTCAGAGGTAATGGTAAAAGTGGCAATCTCAGCGGTAAGTGAAGAGGGGGCCATGAGAAACTTAAAAACTGAATTGCCGGGATGGGATTTTGAACAGGTAAAACAGGATGCTCAGGAAAAATGGAATGCCGAATTGAGCAGGATAGAAGTTGAAAGTAAAGACGTTAAACAACTTCGAACATTTTATTCAGCGCTGTATCACACTGCCATTGTACCCAATATAAACCAGGATGTGGATGGGCAGTACAGAGGACGTGACAATAAAATTCATATAGCCAATGGCTTTACGAATTATTCAGTTTTTTCACTTTGGGACACATATCGGGGGGCGCATCCGTTGTATACAATCATTGATCAAAAGCGAACGCTTGATTATATAAAATCTTTTCTGGTGCAATATCAACAGGGCGGCCGCCTGCCTGTTTGGGAGCTTAGTGGTTGCGAAACCGATTGTATGATTGGTTACCATAGTGTACCGGTAATTGTTGATGCATTTATGAAAGGCATTAATCAGTTTGATACAAAGCTTGCGCTGGAAGCAATGAAAAAATCTGCTACCTGGGATCATTTGGGATTGCCAGCACTAATGGATCATGGTTTTTTGGAAATGGATGATGAACACGAAAGTGTAAGTAAAACTTTAGAATATGCTTATGACGACTGGTGTATTGCGCAGTTTGCAAAAAAACTCGGCAACCAGGCCGATTATGATTATTATATTAAAAGAGCTCAATCTTATAAAAATATATTTGATGCTCAAACCGGGTTTATGCGCCCACGCAAGAACGGTAACTGGCTTTCGCCATTCGACCCACGTGAAGTAAATAATAATTTTACCGAAGCCAACAGTTGGCAGTATTCTTTTTACACACCGCAGGATATTAACGGGTATATCGAAATGATTGGCGGGAGAAAAAAAATGGAAGAAAAACTCGATAAATTATTTTCAGAAAATTCGCAGACTACCGGCCGTGACCAGAGTGATATCACCGGATTGATAGGACAGTATGCCCATGGAAACGAGCCAAGTCACCATATTGCCTATCTCTATAATTTTGCCGGCGCTCCCGCCAAAACGCAGGCTATGGTTTACCGCATTATGAACGAAATGTACCACGATTCACCCGACGGGCTCGAAGGCAATGAAGATTGCGGCCAGATGAGCGCCTGGTATGTATTGAGTGCATTGGGTTTTTATCCGGTTACGCCGGGCACAACAGATTATATCATCGGCACTCCGTTATTTTCTTCTGCAACTATAAATCTTGAAAATGGAAAAGCATTTACCGTAAAAGGGAATAATGTGAGTAATAAAAATTTCTATATTCAATCTGCGACCTTAAATAATAGACTCTATACAAAATCATCTATCTCTCACTTCGATATTGCAAATGGCGGCGACCTTAATTTTTCTATGGGATCTACGCCATCTTCGTTTGGTACAATGGATATTCCTGTTACCAAAATTGAAGACAATAAAATTGTGTTGAACCCGGTTATAGATGGCGGCCCCATTTCTTTTAAAGATAAAAAGACCATTAAAATAAGTGCTGCCCAAAAAGGGTTGAGTTATTATTATACTACTGATGGTTCGGTACCAACAAAAACAGCAAAAAAATATACTGCTACCTTTTCTATCAATAAATCAACAACGGTTAAAGCCATCTCCATTAATACAAAAGGAGAAACAAGTTTTGTTACTACCGCTATGTATAAAAAAGCACCGCATAACTGGGCGATAAAGCTGAACACAGCCTATGAGCAACAATACGATGGCAATGGCGCAAACGGTTTAATTGATGATATACGTGGAGAAGTTGACTGGCGCAAGGGCAACTGGCAAGGCTATCAAAAAACAGATATGGATGTGGTG
>JBBKXU010000269.1:0-4040 GCA_037969645.1 Ferruginibacter sp.
ATGCCAGGCAAACCTGAAAGCGGGATCTCATCTTGCTGAAAAATTAAAAGACCCGGGTTCATTAAGCGACTTCAAAAAATTCACCGGACTTTCCTGGTATTTTAAGGGCGCCTATGATAGTGCTGCGGTTTATTACTACCAAGCGCTGGATATTTTAAAAACACATAAAGATCCGTCTAAAAAAGCAGGTGTTTTAAATGAACTGGGTAAACTATATCGCAAAACCCGTGATCTGGACCGTGCCCTTCAAATGTATGACGAGTCGTTTGCTATTTTTAAATCTTTGAATGATGAAGGCGGAATGGCAACAATCCTGAACGAATCGGGTGTGGTATTTGAATACAAGGGCGATTATGACGAAGCCATCAGAAGATACAAGAGTTCGATGGCCATCAGGGAAAAGATGAATGATATGGAGGGAAAAGGTTACAGTTTAAATTTCATCGGCGGGGTGTACACTTTACAGAAAAATTTTAAAGAAGCAGAAAAATATTTGCTGCAATCGCTGGCATTACGACAACAGATGAAAGACAGCTTTGCAATTGCCTTAAACCACGGCGATTTGGGCTTTATGTATAAAGAGCAGGGGCTTTATGCCAAAGCGATTGAGCAATTTAATCTAAGTAACAATCTTGCCATTCAAATGCAGGTTATCGACCTGCAGTTGTCCAACTATACTGAGCTCGCAGTAATTGCAGAAAAGAAAGGAGATTTTGCTCAATCGCTAAACTATTATAAAAAACAAACCGAACTAAAGGATTCTATCTACAGCGGCGATAAAATGAAACAGATAGAGCAACTGAATGCAAAATATCAAACAGAAAAAAAGGAACAGCAGCTTAAATTGCAAAAAGCCGAGTTAACGAAAAAGAATTACCTGCTCTGGGGATTAATAGCAGGCGTTACACTGTTGATTCTGGCTGCAATAAGCTTTTACAGAAAAAGACAGGTGCAAAGCAAACTAAGCTTACAGGCTGCAGTAATGAAACAGCAGGATATTGCCACCCGGGCCATCATTAATGCCGAGGAGAATGAGCGTAAACGTATTGCCGCCGATTTGCATGATGGCGTTGGGCAAATGATGAGCGCCGCCAAAATGAATTTATCGGCCTTTGAAAATGAAGTTTCTTTTAAAGATGATGCACAAAAATTAAGTTTTGAAAGGCTAATTGGTTTGGTAGATGAAAGCTGCAAAGAGATAAGGAGTGTAAGTCACCAAATGATGCCCAACGCATTATTAAAAAGCGGACTCGCCAGTGCTGTTAAGGAATTCTTAGATAAGATAGATAACCGCATCATTAAAATAAACCTGCACACCGAGGGGTTACAGGATCGGCTGGACAGCAATACAGAAACCGTTTTATACAGAGTAATACAGGAATGTGTGAACAATGTGATAAAACATTCAGGCGCAAATAACCTCGATATATCTTTGATAAAAGACGCCGATGGTATTTCCGCAACGATTGAGGATAATGGCCGTGGTTTTGATACCACTGACAAGCAAAAATTTGAGGGCATCGGTTTAAAAAATATCAGTTCAAGGGTTACGTTCTTAAAAGGCACAGTTGATTTTGACAGTTCGCCAGGCAAGGGAACTTTGGTAGCGATACATGTGCCGCTTGTGCATTAAGCAGTTTTACTTATATTTAATTATCCCTGAAAAGAAGCAAAGACTGAAACCGGCATGAAAAATAAAAAGATAACATTAGGCATAGTGGATGACCATCAGATTGTAATTGATGGTTTAAAATCTTTGCTGCATGGTCACGACCAGTTTGAAGTGTTGATTGAGTGTACCCTGCCGTTGGAAATGTTATCATTACTTGAAAAGAATCCTGTTGATATTATGCTTACAGACGTGATGATGCCCGGACTGAACGGCGCAGAACTATCCAAAGCAGTTCATCAGCAATTTCCCGATATTAAAATACTGGCACTTTCTATGAGCGGCCAAGGTGACTTGGTTAACCAAATGATTGACGATGCCGATATTTCGGGTTATGTTTTGAAAAATATTGGTAAACAGGAATTGATTAAAGCGTTGGAAAAAATATCGGATGGTGGCATCTATTTCAGCGACGAAGTTTTAGAAGAAATGACCCGTGCAAGTGAGATGAAAAAAGAAAATGAAGAAACACATCTAACTGCCCGTGAGATAGAAATCATTCAGTTGATAGAAAAAGAAATGAGTAACAAGCAGATTGCCGAAAAACTATTCCTTAGCGAACGCACCATTGAAACACACCGCAAAAACATTTTTCGTAAAACCGAAACCAGCAGTGTAATCGGCCTGGTAAAATATGCTTATGAGCACAAATTAATTATTCCGAACACTTTCTAAAATTTATACGCCAGTCTAATTCCAAAAGCGCCCAGTGCAGAACTCTTCACAAAATATCCATCATACTTTAGGCTTACATCAAAGGCCTGTCCCGATTTTGTATCAAACTCGTACCCCATGGCCGGCGTAAAGGCAAAAGCGGTGCCCCCGTTATTGCTAAAAAAGCCAACCCCCGTTTGCACCTGTCCGTATAAACCTTCGGTGAGGTAGTATTTTAAACCTGCTCTTATTGGTAACACACCTGCAGATTTAAACTTAATGCCAGCACCCGCAGATTTTCCAAAATAAACCAAATAGCCAGTTGTAAGAGTAACATCTGTCGCCGGAGCAACCCGATATGACACCTGTACAGTGGCTCCGGTACCAACCGATTGTTTATCAGCAAATTTACCTGTAGCAAAACTTAGTTCCGGACCAACGCTAAAATGTAAATTCTTGTCTACATTTTTTTGGGCTTTTACTGCGAAAACCAAAATTATCATCACAGATAATAACAATACTTTTTTCAGGTTATTTTTTTCAGCAGCAAAAATAAGTGGAAACTGAGAAAGTTCAGCTTTTAAATTTGCCCTTATTTTTAAGGGCAGTCCAAGAGTTTGCCTGATGGTTTTTGAACTTTATATCACAAATTATCAAACATATCCTTCACCATCCTTTCCAAAGCAAACTCTTCTTTCCATCCCCAGTCTTTACGGGCAACAGCATCATCTATACTCTGCGGCCAGCTATCTGCAATGGGTTGTCGGTAATCTGGTTTATAACTGATTGAAAAATCCGGAATATGCTTTTTCACCTCCGCTGCTATCTCTTTAGGAGAGAAACTCATACTCGAAATATTGTACGAGGTTCTGATATTGATTTTAGATGCATCGGCTTCCATCAATTCAATAGTAGCTCTGATGGCATCCGGCATATACATCATGGGCAGATAGGTATCTTCTCTTAAAAAACATTCGTATTTTTTTTCTTCAAGTGCTTCATGAAAAATCTCTACTGCATAATCCGTTGTACCTCCTCCCGGTGCACTTTTGTAACTTATAAGCCCGGGGTACCTTAAACTCCGTACGTCTATTCCATACTTATGATTATAATAATTACACCAAAACTCCCCCGCATATTTACTAATGCCATAAACGGTAACAGGCTCTATAATGGTTTGCTGCGGGCAATCTTGTTTAGGTGATGTTGGCCCGAATACAGCAATAGAGGAAGGCCAGTAAACTTTATGCAGATTCTCTTCCTTAGCAATATCCAATACGTTCAATAAGCTTTGCATGTTCAAACTCCAGGCCAGGTGCGGATTTTTTTCGCCAGTGGCTGAAAGGATGGCTGCCAGCAGATAGATTTGTGTGATGCCCTGCCTGATTACCTGCACGTGCAGCATTTCTTTATTCATTACATCCATACTAACATACGGTCCGGTTCCTTTCAACAGTTCATTTTCTTCCCTAAGGTCTGATGCAACTACATTGGCATCGCCATAAATTTTACGCAGTGCAAGGGTTAGCTCCACACCTATTTGCCCGGAGGCGCCAATTACCAGAATTCTTTCTTTTACCATAGCAAGTCAATTATAGAGTGTAAATGTAAAATTCAATATTGAATATTGTAACTTTACCCGATGGAAAAATACCTAAAAGATTTATTTAAAGGTCAGCAATACAACGAAGATAATTTTTTTCTGATTGCCGGGCCT
>JBBKXU010000270.1:0-3355 GCA_037969645.1 Ferruginibacter sp.
GATGCTATTATGATTGCCCGTGGCGATTTAGGCGTTGAGCTTCCGGTAGAACAAGTACCCATCATTCAGAAAGAACTAATAAAAAAATGCATGCACCGTGCCAAGCCGGTAATTGTTGCTACACAGATGATGGAAAGCATGATGGATCGCACCAAACCCAACCGTAGTGAAGTAAGTGATGTGGCCAATGCTGTATTGGAAGGTGCCGATGCGGTAATGCTGAGTGGCGAAACAGCCATGGGAGAATATCCTACGCAGGTTGTACAAACAATGGTGAAAATAATTCTGGAAGCTGAAAAAACTTTATATGATTACAACAGGGACGATATTTTATCTCCCCAACCCCACTCGCCTTCTTTTTTAAGTGATGCCATTTGTTATAGTGCCTGCAAATTGGCAAACGATACTAATGCACGTGCATTGATTGGCATGACACAAAGTGGCTACACTGCTTTTATGCTAAGCAGCTACCGGCCAAAAGCACCTCTGTATATTTTCAGTCAAGAAAAAACATTACTAGCCCAACTAAGTTTAAGCTGGGGAGTAAGAGCATTTTATTATGCCGAAGAAGAAAGCCTTGATGATATAATCTTTGACCAGATAAATATTTTAAAAGAACGTGGCTTTTTAAAGTCGGGCGATGTAGTAATTAACACCGGAAGCACACCAGTTGAGTTACATCTGTCAACAAATATTGTAAAAGTTACTACGGTGGAATAGAAGGTTTAAAAAGTTCGAAGTTCAAAAGGTTTAAGGTTAGCCCCTTAAACTTTTTGAACTTATTGAACCCTTTTTACTTCTCAATACCAGCTGCAAATAATAACGCCTGCAATTATATTTCCTATAACCGCATAACCTGCATTAATTAAAAACAGTCCAAAAGGTTTTTTCTCGTAGAGATAATTAACACCAATGGTTGCTGCACAAAAACAGCAGCCTGTTAAAGCACCTAAAGCAAAATATGCAAGTGCTGCCACTGAAATGGCACCCCAGTTTAAATAATCAAAAGGATTAGTCATGATTGAAAGATTTGGTTAAAGGAATAAAACAGAAAAATAGTGATTGTTAAATTTAATTGCAACAAAGGCTTTTTATCGCCTTCGGCGGGAGCCGCCACAGAAGCACAGAAAATCTTCCTCAAAATCGCTCACTTCTTACTATCTATTGAGTGGCTGACAACCTAAGCCTCCTAACTCCTATCTCACCACTCCAAACTATCCCCGTTCCATAAACCTCGTTAAATTCTTCCTTGCTCCATTCTGTATCTTTCTTTGAAAAAACCGATTCCAGCCCAGCAGCCAGCCCATAAAGCCGATAGCTTGTTTGCTCCATTTATGTAAACTAAATGCGTCGCTGTGTTCAGCAATCTTGCCATCATCAAAACGCAAATTTGCTTTAATCTTATTTACTACTTTTTTACCCGTTTTAGAAAATGTATAGGTGGCGGTCCATTCACAAGTACTGTATTCGTCATCAAGATGGGTAATATTAGTGTAGGTCAACGAAAAGTCTTTAGCATTTTTGCAAAGCATCTCCCACATCACTCTTACCTCATCGCCTCGTAACAACCCAAATACGGGATCAAAAAAAACAATATCATCAGTATAACAGCTGTTCATACCATTATAGTCAAGCTTTTGAAAAGAAGAATAGAATTTATTGATCAGTTCGTCACGGTAAGTAGCCATAAACAAGTAAGTTTCGTTAAATTTAGCACTCAAATACTTATCAAATGAAAAAATATTTCAGCCTCCTTTGTGTTTCAGTCTTATTTATTACCACTGCTCAGGCACAGAACGCCGATTCTGTTTGGGTAAAAGAAAATTATTATAAGATTGAAAAAATGCTGCCCATGCGTGATGGCATCAGTTTATTCACAACGTTTTACATTCCTAAAGACAATTCGGTAAAGCATCCTATTTTGTTAAAACGCACGCCCTACTCTTGTTCGCCATACGGTGAAAAGGATTTTAACAGTCAGCTATACCAGAGTTATCATTTAAATTATTTAAAGGAAGGGTACATCATGGCTTATCAGGATGTAAGAGGTAAGTTCATGAGCGAAGGTGAATTTGTGGATGTGCGTCCCTTCAACCCTAATAAAAAAGGAAAAGAGATTGATGAAGCAAGCGATACATACGACGCCATCGAATGGATGATTAATAACCTACCCAGTAATAATAAAAGAGTTGGTGTTTTCGGCATTTCGTACCCTGGTTTTTACGCAACGATGGCTGCACTCAGCGGGCATCCGGCACTAAAAGCCGTAAGTCCGCAGGCACCGGTAACAGACTGGTTTCAGGGCGACGACTTTCACCACAACGGTGCTTTTATGCTGATGGACGGCTTTAATTTTTATAGCGGCTTTGGTCTGCCAAGGCCCAAACCAACAACACAATGGAGTCCCGGCTTTCGTATTCCATCTCAGGATAGTTATGATTTTTATTTAAAGACCGGAGCCTTATCAAACTTTAGTAAGATAATGGGCGACAGCATCGCTTTCTGGAATGATTTAATGAACCACCCAAATTATGATGACTGGTGGAAAGCCCGTAACCCACGAAATTTTGTAACCAATATAAAACCTGCCGTACTTGTGGTAGGTGGTACTTTTGACGCTGAGGATTGTTTTGGCGCCTGGAGTTTATACAAAGCTATTGAAACACAAAACAATAATACCGATAACCGTTTGGTGATGGGGCCATGGTATCACGGTGGTTGGGGTGGCCGAAGCGAAGGCGATTATTTAGGCAATGTGCGCTTTGGCAAAAAAACAAGCGAATATTATCAGCAAGAAATAGAAATTCCTTTTTTCAACTTTTATTTAAAACTAAAAGGTACGGTGAGTGATATTGCCGAGGCCAATGTTTTTTTTACCGGCGAAAATGAATGGAGAAAATTAAAAGAATGGCCTGCAAAGGAACTTGCCTATAAAAATCTTTACTTAAGACCGAATGGAAAAACAATTTTCGCTACAAGTAAAGAAGACAGTGTGCAACAGGTTTTGGCTTTAAGTTTGGAAGAGACCAAACAGGCCTGGAAAAATCAGAGCTCATTTAAAAAAAATGAACCCTTTACCGAATACCTGAGCGATCCTGCACACCCGGTGCCTTACACCGAAGATGTAGGTTTAAGACGAACCAGAGAATATATGATTGACGACCAACGCTTTGCTAGCCGCCGACCCGATGTACTGAGTTTCAGCACTGGAATTCTAGAGAGTGACATTACGCTTGGAGGACCAGTAATTGCCGACCTTATGGTAAGCCTTTCCAGCACGGATGCCGATTTTGTGGTAAAACTTATCGATGTTTTCCCCGATGAATTTACTTACGATGAAAAAATATTTGGTAAA
>JBBKXU010000271.1:0-14140 GCA_037969645.1 Ferruginibacter sp.
AAAAGATATGGGCTACGATTTATCGGTAAAGTATAATAACGGTGTTAACATGGTGTATATGAAAAAAAACGGTGCTACCGAGACGGTAAGTTTGGAAAAATGGAATGCAAACAAGTCTGTTTACGAAAAAAAATACGGCAAGTTGCCGCCTCCACCGCCACCGCCTAAAGCGCCTCCTATTCCCCCGCCATTACCCGCAGGAAATCAATAAGTTACAACAAGATGGGGTTTTAATTATTCAACTTTATAACGATTTAAGAGCGTTTTTCTTTTCTACCTAAATAGCAATGAATAATTCTCTGAAAACTAAAAACTACCTATTTGTGGTATTGTATTTGTGGCTAATGCACCGTATTTTACCACTATAATTTAAAAAATTACTTTAACCTTAAAAATTTGCGTTATGAAATTCTCCATTAAACCGGCTTATAGCCTTTCGTTTATTGCAATTGCAACGATGTTGATCTTTAATGCCTGTAAAAAAGATTGTCCGGCACCTGTTGTACCACTTGATTTAGCCGGATCTACTTGGATAGATTCTGCAAATGTTAGTGGCATTCCATACAAACCGTTTACCATTGTTTTTAATGCAGATGGTACTGCTGCTGTTACTTTTCAAGGGTTTTCAGCCTTTCCCGGCACCTGGAGTAAAACGCCAAATTCTAGTGTTGTTTATATTTTCTTTGACGAAAACGCAACTACCAGGTGGAAGGGACAAGGAACTCTAAATGCAACCAATACAAAAATAGAGGCGGGTACATTAACCCGATTAACTCCTTCTACTATCAATGGTACCTTTAGGGTAACCAAACAGTAGGGCCTATTTTATATACTTTTTATATTCAGCAAAGTGTAAACTTGCTTTATTTGAATAAAAAAGGCCGGTCTCAACAAATGAGACCGGCCTTTAAATTCGGTTATTAGTTATACCGCAAAACTTTCGCCACAACCGCAACTACGGCTTGCATTAGGATTATTAAAATAAAATCCTTTGCCATTTAACCCATCGCTAAACTCAAGCTCAGTATTAACCAGGTATAAAAAACTCTTCAAGTCGCACACTATTTTAATCCCCTTGTCTTCAAAAACCTGATCCATGGGTTTTACTTCGGTATCAAAATCCATTTTATAACTCAACCCGCTGCAACCACCGCCAACAACCCCTACCCTTAAAAAATGGGCATCGTCATTAGCCACACCGGCTTCTTCCATAAGTTGTAACACTTTGGCTTTTGCTTTGTCGCTGATGTAGATGGAATTGTCAGACCCGATACCCCCCCCGCCCCCTAAAGGGGGAGCTTTGGTCTCTGCTGATGCAGAGTTATCACTAATATTTGAGGTTGCACCGTTCATGTAAATAAAAACTGCTTAATTTATCATTCTGTTTCAAGTTCCCCCTTTAGGTTCTCTGAAGGAGAAAGAACGAAGTTCGGAGGGGGTTTAATGAACCACACTCTCTTCAAACTTAATTTCTTCCAAACCGTTTTTAACACGGTAGTCGTTGATGGCCGATTTAATTGCATCTTCGGCTAAAACACTGCAATGTATTTTTACCGGCGGGAGATTTAACTCTTCTACGATGTCCATATTATCGATCTTCAGTGCGTCATCTACACTTTTTCCTTTCAACCACTCAGTAGCCAAAGAAGAAGAAGCAATAGCAGATCCGCATCCAAAAGTTTTAAATTTGGCATCGGTTATCATACCGGTAGCATTGTCCACCTCAATCTGAAGACGCATAACATCTCCACACTCGGGTGCACCTACCAGTCCGGTACCTACATTTTTTGCGCCTTTATCCAACGTACCAACGTTTTTTGGGTTTTGGTAGTGGTCGATTACTTTTTCTGAATATGCCATGATTATTGATTTAAAAAATTGAGAATAGATTTATTTGAAGATGAAAAACTGAACTAAATTGAAGCCATCTCCAAATCTTCAAATTAGTTAACCCTAAATTAGTGAGCCGCCCACTCAATAGTACTCAAATCTATGCCTTCTTTGTACATTTCCCATAACGGACTCATTTCTCTTAACTTCAAAACCGTTTCGCTTATTGCTTTGATTGTGTAGTCAATTTCTTCTTCGGTTGTAAAGCGGCTTAATCCAAAGCGTAAAGAACTATGCGCCAGGTCGTCACCTAATCCCAATGCTTTTAAAACATAGCTTGGTTCTAATGAGGCAGATGTACAGGCCGATCCGCTGCTTAGGGCAATGTTTTTATTAAAGCCCATCAGTAAACCCTCACCCTCTACGTGCTTAAAAGAAATATTTGCAACATGCGGCAAACGATGCTCACTGCTACCGTTAACATAAGCTTCTTCCAGCTTCATTAATTCGGTTTGCAGGTGATCACGCATTTTACTAATGCGTTTGTTGTCTTCTTCCATATCCAGCATACATATTTCACATGCTTTACCAAAACCAACAATGCCAGGAACATTTAAAGTTCCGCTACGCATACCACGTTCGTGGCCGCCTCCATCAATTTGTGCAGTAACTTTTACCCTTGGATTTTTACGACGCACATATAATGCACCAACACCCTTAGGACCGTACATTTTATGGGCAGTAAAAGCCATCAGATCAATACCGTCTGCATTTACATCAACAGGTATTTTACCTACTGCCTGTGTACCATCTGTAAATAATAAAACTCCATGTTTACGGGCAATAGCGCTTATTTCTTTTATCGGCATCACCACACCAATTTCGTTATTGGCATACATGATGGCTATAAGGATAGTTGTTGGCTTTATAGCTGCTTCCAGTTCTTTTAAATCAATTAAACCGTCGGGCTGTACCTGCAGGTAAGTAACTTCTCCACCTGATTTTTCTACATGCTTACAGGTATCTAAAACCGCTTTGTGTTCTGTAGTAGCAGTAATAATATGATTGCCCTTGCTGGCATACATTTCATACACTCCTTTTATACCCAGGTTATCAGCTTCGGTTGCGCCCGAAGTAAAAATAATTTCTTTAGGATCGGCGCCAATAAGCTTAGCTACCTGCTCACGGGCATAGTCAACAGCTTCTTCAGCCTCCCAGCCAAAAGGGTGGTTACGACTGGCAGCATTTCCAAAATGCTGTAAAAAATATGGGGTCATAGCTTCCAGCACCCTTGGATCCATGGGTGTGGTAGCGTTATTATCTAAGTAGATAGGCAATTTCAACATAAAATCAATCTGTTTTTGTTTCTGTTCTTAATAGTGCAAATTTACTGTAAAAAGGTCTATTTATAAGTAACAATGCTGGCTTTCGCCCGAATTTACCTAATTCGTAAAATATCTTATATTTAGATATGTAATCGTACGCATTTTAACATCCTCCTCATTGGTCAAGTAAAAAACTGCTGTTTTTATGGCTATAAACCAATCGTTTTACCAAAATCTTCTACCGTGAAAAAGAAAATCAATTTTTATACCCATGCTGCGCTTGTTTTTGCTTTGATTTTATCAGGCTTGCAATCATTTGCAGGCGATGCAAAATTGTATGTGGCCACCAATAAAGAATCATTTGCACCCACCGAAACGGTTCAGTTTCAGCTCTTTTTATTGAATGTGTCAAATGCAAACAGCACCGTATATGTAGAACTGTATGATTGCAAGGGCAATAGGTTAAACAAAAAAATGCTGCCGCTTACTTCCAGTATTTCATGGGGCAGTATAGAACTGCCCGAAAATGCAACAGCCGAGTTTTATATATTATACTGCTACGTTATTAGTGCCGACAAAGTAGAAAGCGATTGCAGCAAAAAAATATTTATCAGCAATGACAATTCAGCTAACGGCAACAGCTATTCAAATAACTTCTCCATTAATGTTTTTACCGAAGGAGGAGCTTTTGTGGAGGAAATGGAAAACAATCTATTAATTAATTGTAAAGATAAAAATGGTTACCCAATTGCTGTTACCGGAAAAATAATTGACGAGAAGAATAATACGATGAAGAGTTTTACTACTAATGAAAGTGGTTTAGCGAAATTCAGCTTTAACCCAGAGCAAAACGTTAAGTATTTTATTGTTACCAATAATAATCAGGGAAAGGATATAAAAAAAGAAATGCCATTTGCATCTCAGTACGGTGTAAATCTATCTGTAGCAGTAAATAAGGACAGCCTTACCTATACTGTGTATTCACTTGAAGCTGATGCAAACCAGCTCGACTATAAGCTGGTTATCCTGTCGGATGGAAAAACAATTTACAAATCGGATATTAATTTTGAGCGTGGCTTAAGCTTTATTATGGAAACGATAAGTTTAAAAGATCTAGCCGAAGGTTTTTTAACATTCAGCCTTGCCGATAAAAAAGGCAAAATTTCGGCCCAACGAATTGTTTATTCCGATTATAAAGCAACAAGAAATACATTCTTAAAAATTGTTGATACCGTCACTAAAAAGACAGCCCTTGTGGAGGTTCCAAGCTTTGTTGGAGGCTACCCGTATGTAAACATGAAGCTGCTCAACAAGTCAGATTCAACAGCCATCAATTTAGCCGCTGCTGGTTTAAAAGATATTAAAGAGCAGCCAGTAATTATTAACGTAGAGGGAGAGGATTTAAACTTTAATGACTACTTAATAACTGCAGGAAAAACACCTCCCTCATTGGTTACCGCACTTGCTAATAATAAACCATTTCTTACACTAAGTGGCATTGTTACCGACAGCTACAACAAGCCCATAAAAAACACAAAAATAAACCTTGTATTTCTGCATAAAAATTTAAAAAAAGATTATCTGGTTGTTACAACCGACCGTAGTGGAAGCTTTGAAATAAGCAGTCTTATTTTTTACGATTCCGTTACAGTTTATTATCAACTTGCTGATAATTCTGAAGGAAAAAACGATATAAGGGCTGAGTTGAAAGTATTGCCTGCAGAATCTTTTAGTGGCAATCCAAATAAAGAAATAGTTTTTAACTGTGTATCAAAACAAATACCAGGGGTTAACGAAAACAAATTAATTGTAAGCAATAACATATTACCCGATACAGCAAAATTCAACAAAGAAAAGTTATTAAAAGAGGTTACCATTAAAGCCGACAAAAAAATAAAAAAAACAGAGACAGAAAAATATATAGAACAACATGTTTCGGGGCAGCACAACCAGGGAAACTTTTTACGTAACGAATTTGATTTTATAGCTAACCCGCAGTTGATTGATAATACAAATATCCTTTCATTTCTGCGTGGACGATTTAGTTTATCTATAACTATTACAACAAGAGGGACAGTTTACATGAGCAACTCTTCGGGCGATGGCGTAGGTGTTTATTTAGATGATATGGAAATATCCGATGATTTGACTTTGATTCAGAATATGGCAGTAAGTGATGTGGCTTTGGTAAGATATTACGACCAATCGCTAAAACCAAGAATGGGAAAAACCAGAACAAAATTTGGAGGAGGTGGTATTGGTGGTGGTGACCTGATGATCTATACAAAAAAAGGATTTACCCCAACCGAGCAGCCTGTCAAGGGATTACCTAAAACAAATATTGTGGGTTACGCTGCTGATAATCCAGAAGTAAACGTTCAAGTATCAGCTGGCAGGCCTCAATCTTTATATTGGAAACCTAATTGGATAGTACCAAAAGACGGAATTATCTATATAGGTTTACCTGCCGGCAGCACCGAAAAAACAATTGAATTGATTATTGAAGGCGTAAACACGGCTCAAAATCCTTTCAGCTTTACAAAAAATCTTGTTTTTAACTAAGCTGTAAAAAACTACTTTTACAAAAACCCCGTTATGTTAAAAGTAGAACATGTTGGCATTGCTGTAAAAGAACTTGCATTATCTGTGCCTTTATTCGAAAAATTGCTTAACAGTGCCTGTTACAAAACAGAACAGGTAGCAAGTGAAAAAGTAAACACGGCATTTTTTAAAAAAGGCGAAACCAAGATTGAACTTGTAGAAAGCACTGACCCCGAAGGCGTTATAGCAAAATTTATAGAGCGCAAGGGTGAAGGGCTGCACCATATTGCTTTTGATGTTGCAGATATTAAAGCAGAAATGAAGCGACTACAGGCCGAAGGTTTTGTTTTGCTAAACGAAGAACCCAAGCAAGGAGCAGATAACAAATTGGTTTGTTTTCTTCACCCCAAGGGTACAAACGGCGTGTTAATAGAATTATGCCAGGAAATTAAATAACCTACAAGAACCCCATCACATCTGTCACTTTGAATTTACTCATGTCGAAGTAGGTTTCATCGGCCGATTTTTTAAATTCTTTCAGATCATTTTGATTAGTGGGTTTTCCTTTTTTATCATACATGATTGAGCGAACAATAAAGCCATTTGCCATCTCTTTATATTGAGGATTGGCCGGAAATTTATACGCACTTAACCGGGCTCCAAACAAATAATTATCACTTAGATTCAAGTTCACTTCTGTTGATAACCAAACATCCATGGAGCTATAATCTTTGTTGTCTTGGTAAGTATAAATATATTTAATACAAGGGTAGCCGTTAATATGCTGTTTTTCGCCAGTTGCTTTCCAGGAGTCTTTTTGTCCGGTTACATTTCTATCAGCTTCATATTTTGCACCTGCCGATACCATTTTTTGCATATTAATTAATGGCATTTTTACAGCTGACTTGTCTTTTACATTTACCATATAATTGGCTTTGTCGGCATAATTATAAATCATCCAGGTTTCATTTTTATCCTTTTCATTCATAACGATGCATTCGCCCGTTTTACCAAATACGATCTTAAAAACTGTTGTGCTTTTTACAGCACCTTTTTTATTTATCTCTTTATTCTCAAAGGCAATGGTAGCCTGTACTCTATTGGCAGAATCTTTAAACCGTTTATCATTTTCGTAGGTTATCTTCTCTAATTCCGTTTTACCTTTTTCACGTTGCGGTTCGGCATATTTCTTTTCCATATCGCTTTTAATCTTTCGCTTGATAATGCCACGTTGAGCAGCAGCATCAACAGGGACAAGAAAAAAAATAGTGATTAAAAATAAAACCGGATAGAATAATTTCATGGCGATTATCTTAAATAAAAAAATGCTTAAGGTAAAATACTCAAAAAAAAATTAAAACAAAACATTAGTTAGGCTCAAACTATGCATCTATTCTAAGATTCAAGCAAGTACCTATTCTATCATCAAAAAAAAGGATTGTGTTTTTTTTCGTCTCCAATTTTCGTTTCTGGGCCATGGCCACTGTAAACCACAGTTTCATCTGGCAGTACAAATAATTTTTCTCGTATATTCTTCAAGAGCGTTTCATGATCTCCACCGGGCAAATCGGTGCGACCAATGCTTCGGTTAAAGAGCACATCGCCACTGATGATGAAATTTTGTTTTTTACAATAAAAGCAAATATGGCCGGGTGAGTGGCCAGGGGCTTCTATAACTGCAAGCTCATCTTCGCCAAGTTTAACCCTATCGCCTTCTTTTAAATACAGGTATTCGCCAGTATAATTATCAAATGGCAAATTATACATGAGGCCCGATGTGGGCGCATAATCCAGTAGTTTTTTCTCCTTTTGATGCAAGTGAAGTGTAAGACCGTATGTTTCTGCTATAAATTTGTTACCAAAAACATGATCCAAATGACAATGTGTATTAAGCAGCATTATAGGCTTTAAATTGCTCTTTGTAATAAAGGCTTTAAGCTCATCCTGTTCTTCGGGAAAGTAGCAACCGGGGTCAATAATCACACATTCATTAATCTCATTAGAGAGTAAATACGTATTTTCCTGTATAGGACTGAAAACAAAGGATTTTATTTTTAACATTGCAGGTATAATTTTACTGTGGTCAATTTATTACAAAACAACTAATTTTAAGGTACAAATAACAGATATGCAAGGAAAGATGACTAACTCCAAACCCCTGATGGGGCTGTTATCGAAATAATAACTAATAAGAGATTGATAATTACGAACATATGAAATTCACAAGGATGCAAGATAAAGCTATAGAAAAGATAAATATTGAAGAAAGACTTTTGGTATCGCAATCGACCATGATATACGGTATACCATTTCAAAAAAACAACTCAGTATTAGCAATCATTAAATTAATGCCAGCCTTTTTTCTCTTGCTTATTGCTTGTTGCCTATTGCCTGTTGCTTCAAAAGCACAGGTTAATTCTGTTGAATTTGGAAAGAACAGGGTTCAGTTTAAAAAATTCAAGTGGCATTATTATCAAACCAAAAATTTTAATGTTTACTATCATCAAAATGGAGAAGAACTTGCCAAATTTATAGCTCAAAGTGCCGAAAAAGAATTGCCGCAAATGGAAGGGGCAGCTGAATACAGTTTACAGCGCCGTGCAAATATTGTTTTGTACAACGATTTTGCCGAAATGCAGCAAAGCAATATTGGTCTTGGTCTCGATTGGCAGAATGCTGCCGGTGGCACCAAGCTGGTAAATAATAAAATGGTAGTTTATTTTGAGGCTGATCACCAAAAATTAAGGTTGCAGGTTCGTAAAGGCATAGCCCAAATATTAACCGAGAATCGCCTCTTTGGCGATGACCTTGGAGAAATTGCCGGAAATCAGGCACTGCTGGATTTGCCGAAATGGCTAACTGATGGCTACATGAGTTATCTGGCTCAAAACTGGAGTACCGAGCTGGATGACGAACTTAAAAGTGAAGTATTGAGCGGCAACTACAGCAAATTCACCAAGTTTGCTTTTGCCAAGCCCGAAATTGCGGGCCATGCATTCTGGTTTTTTATTGAGGAGAAATACAAAAAAGAAAATGTTACTTACCTGCTTTATTTAGCCACAGTATATAAAAATTTAAACAAAGCCTGCTTGCAGGTTTGTAAAAAGAAATTTAAAGATGTGCTGGCAGAGTTTATGGAATACCAGGATGAAAAGTATTACAAAGACATTGCCAAAAGAAAACCATATCCTAAGGGAAGTTATGTAGATGGTTTTACCATAAACAGTCGTTTGGATTATTTCCGTTTTAATGTAAACCCCACCAAGCGGAACAATTCTTATGTGGTTACACAATTTAAAAAAGGAATTGTACGTGTTATTTATAACGATGAATATGAGAACAAAACGCTGCTGAAATATGGCGTTAGAAGTTATAAAAACGAAATGAATCCCAATTACCCGATGATGGCCTGGGATCCAAAGGGAACAAGAATTTCGGTAATTTATACAAAAGAAGGAAAGCTGAATCTTTTTGTATACGACATCATCACCCGTGTAAAACAATACAAGATTGATCTTACAAAACATTTCGATCAGGTGCAGGATATGAAATACATGCTAAACAGCAATACACTTTTATTAACTGCTGTTAAAAATGGACATACCGATATTTATACTTTTGAAATTCAGAACGAAAAAGTAAAACAGATTACCAACGATGTGTATGATGATCTGGATGCATCTTTTGTAGCATTCCCCGGCAAGACCGGAATTATTTTCAGCAGCAACCGGCCAAACCCGGATGCAAAAAGCGGCGACAATGTTTTGCCCAGCGACAGCAAGTACAATATCTTTTTAATTACAAATTTTGGAGATAAGCCGGAGCTGAACCAAATTACGCAGTTGTCTAAATTAAAATATGGCAATGCCCGCAGCCCTATGCAGTACAACGAAAACCATTTTACGTTTGTAAGTGACGAAAATGGTGTGGGCAACCGTTATGCCGGTTTTTTTACTACAAAAAAAGAAGGGCTTGATACTTTGGTTTTAATTAACGATCTGATCTTGCGCAATCCTTCGGCTAAAGAAGTGGACAGTACTTTAAAAGTTTATAAGAAAACAGATGTTGATTCTGTTGCTGTTGTTTCTATATCCAGCGACTCAGCTTATTCTTTCCCTTTAACTAATTACCAAAGTTCATTGGCCGAAACCCGTATTGCCGGCGACAACAACCAGGTAAGCGAAGTAACCCGGCAAAGTGACGACAAGGTCTTATACAAATTAAAGATTGATGAAAACACTTTGCGCCGTAGAAATATTACAGCCCAGCCTACCGAGTACATGAAAAAATTAATGGGCGAATATAAAGATACCGCTGCCGTTAAAAAAGCCATCGCTAGTGCAGTAGCGGCTAAAAAAGAAGATGATTTTTTTCAGACAGAATTTGCAAATGAAAAAAAGGACAGCAGTATAGCCAATAAAGAAAATAATGCACAAGGGGCTGTAGCAGGCGATAAATACGACGTGCTAAAAACAATTAAAAAATACAGGTACAAGCCACCAAAGTTTTCTGTTGATTACGGATCTGCAGGATTTAACAGCAGCGTTTTAATAAACCGCTATCAGGCTTACGGCGGAGGCGCAGGCCCAATCATGCTTAATTCTGGTTCAGTTTTAAATGGCCTAATTCGTTTAGGCACATCCGAACTTATGGAAGATGTACGCATCACCGGCGGATTTAAAATAAGCAGTAACTTAAAAGACAATGAGTGGTTGATGAGCTACCAAAATTACAAACGCAGGATAGACTGGGGCGGAACCTATTACCGCAATGTGCAGGAAGGCGGCGATCAAAACGGAAATTTTTTGGGCAAGATATTTACCAATCTTTACCAGGTTAATGTTTCCTATCCTTTTGATGTAACCAAAAGCATTAAACTATCAACGGGTATACGTTCAGATAAATTTGTGTATGCTGCTCTTGATCCGTTTTCAGTATCTCAACCAGATGACAAAACATTATGGTCTACTACCAAACTGGAATATGTTTATGACAACAGTTTAAATCCTGCCATGAATATATGGAACGGTTTGCGCTATAAAATCAGTTTCGATTATAACCGGCAGATAAATAAAGTAAAATTTGCCAACGGGCCATCCACATTTAATTTTGGCTTTGATGCACGCTACTACTACCCTATTTTCCGAAACTTTATTTGGGCTGGAAGGGCAGCAGGAGATTTCAGCTGGGGCAACCAAAAACTTATTTATTATTTAGGAGGTGTTGATGGATGGCTTATGTTTGGGCAAAATCAGAAATATGACAACAATGGCGACTTGGTAAAAGAAAGATATTTTAATACCAGCAATCCTCCTGCCAATGATCAGAATTATGCATTTCAAAGTCTGGCAGTAAACATGCGAGGTTATATACAAAATGTAGCCAATGGCAATAATGCGATGGTGATAAACAGTGAATTTAGATTACCTATTGTTTCAACTTTTTTCGATCGAACCATTAATAATTCATTCCTGAATAATTTTCAGATCACCCAGTTTATAGACCTTGGTACAGCCTGGAACGGAAATTACAATGGCCTTAAACGCCCTACAGTTGTTTACGGCCAGCCGCCATTACAGGTTAAAGTAAAAGCTGGTGGCCTTGGTCCATTTGCTGGCGGTTATGGCTTTGGAGCACGCAGTACTTTACTAGGTTATTTTGTAAAGTATGATGTGGCCTGGCCTATGAGCGGTTTCTTTAAAGGTCAGCCCATTATGTACTTTGCATTGGGACTGGATTTTTAAAGGATGCTTACTTATTTAAAAAATGCCCGGCTTTGTAAGCCGGGCATTTTTTTATTATGATGTGCAACTGGTGAATAAAACTACACTGGTTTTGCCGAATCATAATTGTTTCATTGTTTAATTATTGATTGATGATGATAAAATTGGTTTACTCAAATTTCTTTTCACATACATATCCGCTGCATTCCACGATAACCAGGTATATGTATCTTGCATTGCTAAAAATTTCTTTTTACGAATTTCGAATACTGCCCTTGGAGTAAGCTCAGCACTGTATAACCTGTCCCCCATATCGAATGTCATTGTATTTTTTTCATCTAGTACATCTTTGTTTTCTTCCAGCACCGGCAATGTCTTATCCGAAAGCGTAAGCAGGAATTTTATATCAAGAGGAATAGTGCTTTTATGTGCCAAATTATATTCTGCAATGGTTTCGTCCCAATGCACACAAGAAGCTGCTACCAATAACACAATGGCGAACCAGCCATTAACTCGCCATAAATAATAAGCTGTTTTACGTTGATGAATTTTAATAAAAACAGTAATTAAACCCATCAGCACCATCAGCAGAAAAACCAGCACACCAATACGCTTATAAGCAAGCCCCATATGGGCTATATAATAATAATCTCTGAATAGAACCGATACAACCAGCACTGCGTTTTGTAATATCCAGCCATAAGCACCGTAACGCAGCCATTTGTTCTTTTTATAAAAATTTAAATTACCTCTGAAGAAGAACAACAGTACCAGCATGGCCAGTACAATTGAAAATATGAGCATACCTGTGCCCTCATGTACATATTGGGTAAGATTAAGATTAGCCGTATAACTAAACCCAAACCACACATAAATGATGTCGATTACATTGATAAACAGCAACAGCATATTAAGCATCACTAGGCTAATAATGCCAACCGTGTTTTCGTTACGCAAAGCCATTACACCATTTGCAAAACGGCCCATAAACAAAGTGAGCATGTCAAACATGGCAGTCTCCTTCCATTTTTTTAAATTGTGCTTTTTGCGCAGCAAATTATTCTGCTTGCCAAATTCTTTTTCTGAAAAATGATTGCTTTTCATTTTCAGCAGCAGTCCGCCAGTTATAAATAGGCCCAGCATTAAAAACCCAAACCGCTCCCAGTTAAACCAATCGAAAAACCGGGTAAAGAAACGCTCAAGGGCAATACCCATGCTGTTAACTACATCTTGAAAAACCGTGTTAGAAAAAGAATAAATTAGAAAGAAAATGCTGACAATCATCAGCGGAATAATTAATAACCGAAGCAGTTTTTTAATCCCCAGAGATTTTATGCCACCCTTCTTTATCTGCCGTATATCTTCCATAAAAGAAAAAATAAACAGCAAATAATTACCCAGGGCCGATGCAGCAGCATACCAAACCGACCGATGCATGAATTGTGTAAAAACCACGAGCAGCAAAAGCGTTGCGCTGAATGCAAGTTTGGTAAGAATAGTGTTGTGTAAAATAAGCGTAACCCATGTAATAAAATGTGCTAGCAGCAACCATTTCATAGTCGGCTTGGTAAAAGCTGCCGGGTAAAGGTTAAAAACAGACAATAAAATAAAAGCAGCAAAAATCAATGCGTTCAGTGCTATCTTCTCCTGCCAGAAAATAATATTAAATAAAATTGTGCCTGCGAGGAGTAAGACAATTTTAAGCGTTGGCATTTTCATGTTTATCTTTTTAAAAGTTGAATAACAAAAAGTTCGATACAATACCAATAACCCATGAGTGTGTAATTAATTTTTTGCATCGTTATTAATTTTATAAATGAGTGATTGAGTTGATTGCGTTAAAATGGAAAACCATGACCAGTTTTTTATAGAGATACTGTTCTTCCCTCTACGGTACGCCATCCTGAATTTTTTCCAGTACTCGGGCATGGTTACAAACCCGTATAAAACCGTTGCTGCTACAGGGAAAGAAATATGCCCATTGCCCAGCATAAAGCACTGCAGGCAAACCTCTCCTTCATCAGTAGTATCGTATTCTAAAAGAATATGCTTGATATCATGCTTTGCATAGTGGGGCAGCAGTTTAAGATTTTTCCTATCTAAAAAATACACCAGATCATTACCAAGTGAACCGATAGGAAAAGCTTTTAGCTCTGTTGCTGTATATGGGAAAACCTGCGGCCTTCTAATAAATCTCAATAAGGGCAAAGCCATATTATGCGTTAAAAAAACCAATGTTTTAGAACGCAGCTTAATTAATATGGTGTGTAGTTTATTCAATGGCTTTAATTTGTTTTCTGAAAAATAAAACAGCCATTAAAGCAGAAACGATAATGCACAGACCCGTAACATACCGTGCATTGGGAAACTCGTCTCGAAATGCGTAAATGAAAAGCAATGCCCCGGCAATGGCACAAACAAAAGAAGTGCCTAAAATAAACTGAAGCAAAGCATCACCTTTTTTCTCCGCCAGCTGAGCCATAATACCGATAAACCAAACCAACCCGACCATCGGCGCACTAAAAGCAAAAGAAAAAACAACCGCTAAAGCCAAAGTGCCCACTGGATAACTCAGGGAGTTATTGTCTAGAACAGCAATCGCAATGCCGCTGAGCAAACCGTTTACCAGAGAAGCTATGGCCCATATTCCCAAGAATATAAAAGTGAATTTTATGTATTTATTCATATTTTGAAAGTGCTTTGTATTTCAAAGTGAAAGTA
>JBBKXU010000272.1:0-4631 GCA_037969645.1 Ferruginibacter sp.
GACAAAGACGATTTTAAATATAAAGCAGACTCTACTTTGGAAAGAGAAGCAAGAGATGCTGTGAGAAAGCAGGTAGACAGGTTTTTTTCTACCCGGATAACCCGTGAAAATAATGATGATAATTTCAGCACGTTTGTAAATGCTATTACAGGCACGATGGACCCGCACACTAACTATTTTGCACCGGTTGACAAGCGTACGTTTGACGAAGGAATGCGGGGTAGCTTTTTCGGCATTGGCGCCCAGTTGAAGGAAGATGACGGGAAGATAAAAATATCTTCGCTTATATCAGGCGGTCCGGCATGGAAGGGTGGCGAATTAAAGCAGGAAGACGAAATTATTAAAGTGGGGCAGGGAATGGAAGAGCCTGTGGACGTTACCGGCTATTCGGTAACTGAGGCGGTTAAAATTATCAGGGGCGCTAAAAAAGGCTCTGAAGTGAAATTAACTGTTCGGAGAATGGATGGTTCTATAAAAGTTATATCCATCATCAGAGATGAAATAAAGTTAGATGATACGTTTGCTAAGAGCGCTATCATTAACAGCGATGGCGATAGAAAAATAGGATATATTTATTTACCCGAGTTTTATGTTGACTTTAATGATCCAAATGGTGCAAAATGTTCCGAAGATGTGGCGAAGGAATTAGAGAAATTGAAAGCGGAAAACGTAGAAGGTATTATTATGGATTTACGTGGCAACGGTGGCGGTTCTTTACCCGAAGTGGTAAAAATGGTTGGTCTGTTTATTGAAGATGGTCCTGTTTGTGTGGTTAAAGGCCGTGGCGAAGAAAAGCCTTACCAATGGAAAGACAAAGATAAAAGTGTTTTATATAGCGGCCCATTAACCGTATTGGTTGATGAGTTTAGTGCCAGTGCTTCTGAAATTTTCGCTGCAGCTATACAGGATTACGGACGTGGTATTGTATTAGGCAGCACATCTACTTTTGGTAAGGGAACGGTGCAACGCAGTATTCCTTTAAACCCCGAGACCGAGAATTCGTTTTTCAATAATAAGAATACAGAAGACCTTGGCTCGGTAAAACTTACCCTGCAAAAATTCTACCGCATAAATGGCGGCGCTACACAGTTAAAAGGTGTTACGCCCGATATCGTTATCCCCGACAGGCTTGAGTATTTAAAATTTCGTGAAAAAGATAATACCGCTTCTTTGCCATGGGACGAAATTGAAAAGGCTCAATACAAGCCGTGGACAAGCACTATCAGCTACGATGCTGTGGTTAAGTACAGCGATGAGCAAATAGCCAAGAACGAAACCTTTAATAAGATTAAGGCGAGTATCAAGTGGTTAGAAGACAACACAAACAAAGCTTATTCTTTAAACTTTGAAAAATACAAAGAAGACCAAAAGCAGTTTAAGGCTAAAGCCAAAGAGATTGATGAATTGTATAAGATAAACAAAGACATGAGCGTAAAAAATATTGCTGCCGATACGGTGGTAATAAATTCAACAAAGGATAAGGCAGACAAAAATACGCAGTGGCTGAAAAGGGTAAGCGGCGATATTTATATTGACGAAACTGTAAAAGTGATGAACAATATGATAACGTTAACTGCGATGGCTAAGAAAGATTAAGGTAAGTTGAAAAGGAAATATATTGAGCCGCCTCGTTAATAACGGGGCGGCTCTTATTTATGGGAGATATCTTTCTTCAATAATATTTTTATGGTGGTAGAAATGCCCAATTGTAGTGAAGCCAATACTATTAACTGTGGCAGCTTTGTTATTTGATAATCCAGAAGATGCTAGCGCATCTTCTGTAAAACTTGCATACAAGAATTCGGTAGAGTGGCGTACAGCTAAGAATTCATCAACGAGGCTTTGCCAGCTTCTGCTATTGGCATTTGAATTGGCAGCATAGTCATTCTCTTCAAAGCCGGGCAAGGAGGCCGCTTCTTTACGGGCAAAGCAAAGGGCACGGTAATTAAAAATCCTTTCGGTATCAATCATGTGTTGCAGCAGTTCCTTAAGTGTCCATTTGCCGGTATCGTAGGCATAGGCAGATTTTTCTTCTGATATGCTGTTTAAAAGTTCCCTAATTACCGGCAATTGATTGCTGAAGGCAGTAGCTAGATCTTCTTCGGGTACTTTATCTACATACTGTTTAAAGTAAGCTGGGTAGGTATCGGGTAATGGTTTTGGCATGATGTGTAAGTTTAGGGGTGAAATTAATGATTTATTTTACTTTTTTAAGCGGACATTTTATTTATAGAAGTCAGGTAAATTTTCAAGCGAGTTGGTAAGTTGAGACGGAGTCTCAAAACCAGTGCATACTAGTTAGAGACGAGGATGAGTGAGGGATTACTTTTAATAATCCCGAAGGGATGTTATTATTATAGCCTGAGGCATTAAATATTTGCTAAAACCCCAACGGGGTGACATATGTTTTTATATCATCCCTTCGGGATTTTGGTTTAATGTTCCTGTATATTCTATAATAATATAAACCTTTCAGGTTTAAAGGCAAAATTATCCTGAGAGGGCAACTTGCTTATGAGGACAAGGATGAGGTTGATTTTATAATGTAGCAGTATTAATGGGCACAGATACGCTACGCTGCATTGCTAAGCGGCATATCTGCGCCTATTGGATTGTGGACTATTTATTTGATGCTGGGGAGAGCATATGCTGCTCGTTGGCCGAAGGCCAGACGAGGGCAAGTTGCCTACGGGGCGGAGAAAAATTTAACTGTGGAGTTTTGAATTTAGTTTGGATACTATATTTCTAAATCTAATGATTTCAGCTTTTGTGAACCAACCGATTGATTCCTCAAGAAAATAGGAATTGACTCTTTTGTAATTTCCTAAACAGCCATTTGTTTCCACAAAAGAAGATGTGTCCTGGAGATGATTTTGAACGATTGAATTTACGTCGACATTTTTTCTGTTTTTAAGGGCTAAAAAAGCCAATACTTTAGTATTTGTGTTCTTACTATTAGTCAGACTTAATAATTCGTCAGTCGTTGCCCAAGTTGAAAACCATGTATATCTGAAAGATTGTTTCGTTTCTTTACCAGTAAAGGCTTCAGTCCACCTGATACCATTGCATTGCGACATCTCTGAATCAAAGATCGAAATTAATTCCGCCCTATTTAAGGAATCTGGCTTGCTAACAGCGTCTGAAGTTATTTCAATTCCGTCTATTAATGAACTTGATTCATTATTATCACACGCTGATAGCAAACACAAAATAAAGAGTGTCAATTGTAAAAAAAAGCTGTTTCTAATTGAGCGCATGCCTAGCATATAACAGTCACGGCTTGGCGAAGTGGGTGATTGTTGTTCTGCCACGGCAAACCGAAGCACAATTTATAAATAAAAGTTGAAGTTTTGAACTAATGCACGGCAGAAAGAGAATGATTTTTAATATTATTTACTCATACAATTTTTATAGTCTGAAATCAATTGTTCTTTGTCATACCATATTTTATACTTGGATGGTACTAGTGAGTTGACAAAATATATAATTGTCCCAATGTCATCTTGATAATAGTTTTCCAACCAGACTGATTTGATATCGCTGTCTTTTTTCAGTACTACATTTATTTGTGAGCCTCCGTGAATGCAATTATTAACGTAATTATTTTTAAGATTGGCAAGATTAATTTCACTTATTAATTTTAATGTATCAGTGAGATTTAGTTTAAGTTCAAGAAGAATAGTATCTTTTTCTCTTTTAGCTCCTACTTTTTTAGAAATAACCAACTGGTCTTTGTTAAAAGTTGCTATAAAAGAATTCATAGGGAAGGTGAATTGTGAGATAGTTATCTCAAATTCCTTAATTGCTGCAGACGTCTGTCCATGTGACACCACTGTGAAATTGATAAAGAATATTAAAACAACTATTTTTCTGAAACTCGATTGTATGCTTAACGTTTTCATAATTGCTTAAAATTAAAGGGATGGTCTATAGGATGCAATTATTTTCATCAGTAGGGTGTTCGTAATGTTTAAAGTTTTCTTCTTTGCAGTCTAAGGAACCCATTGCCTTTACTTTTTTCGTCGGTACAATACCAATGGCCTACAAGATTTTTTTGCATATGGTGTCCTAACCGATATTTTAATTCCATTGTTTGAAAACATATGCCAGAATGCTCTCCTGATGGCTCAATTATTTCTGTTTCAAAAAGTACCAAAGAATCACTGGAAATAATTTTATATTCAACTTTACAAACGATTAAAGTGTTTTTACCCTTTGTATAACTCTTAATTGTATAAGTATTGTCAGAGTTCCATTTACAATCCAATTTTATACTGTCCCAAAATGTCGAGTCACTTGTAATATAAATCCCTTCCCATGTCCCCTGAAAAACTTGTGCGTTGGATGTGGAACAAAGTAAAACCAATATCGTAAACAAAAAGATTTTCAAGTGTTAAGATTTAGTAGAACAAGCCGCTATTATGATCCCCAATGGGCGAGGCATGGCGAAGTGGGCGATTATTGTTCCGTCCGCCACGGCAAACCGAAGCCCAATTTATAATTAAAAGTTGAAATTTTGAACTAATGCACGGCAGAATTCCGCCCGATTTGAAGTACAATAGCGTTACAACTGCCGAAACACGGCTTCCGTCCATCCCCCACTTAGCTAAGAGTTTGTAGCTGTTTAACTT
>JBBKXU010000273.1:0-19541 GCA_037969645.1 Ferruginibacter sp.
ATATAATTATAACTCAAATTTTATGAAACGGATTTTTATAATAACCCTGTTTTCATCAATCTCTGTTCTAGGTTTTTCTCAAATCAAAAAACAAAAGGTAATACCTGATTCAACTTTTAGAGAAGTTAACCTTGATGAAATAACATTATCGGCAAGCAGATTTTCTGAAATGAAAAAGTTTGTGCCTCAACAGGTACAAACGGTTAGCTCAGAAAAAATTAAGTTTCTAAACCAGCAAACCACAGCCGAAATGCTTACGCATACTGGCAATATTTTAGTTCAAAAAAGTCAGCTTGGCGGCGGAAGCCCTGTTATCAGAGGCTTTGAGGCTAATAAAGTACTGATTGTGGTTGATGGCGTACGAATGAACAACGCCATTTTTCGTGGTGGCCATTTACAGAATGTGCTATCTATGGATAACAGTATTCTTGACAAAACTGAAATATTATTCGGCCCTTCATCTGTAATTTATGGCAGCGATGCTTTAGGTGGTGTAATGAGTTTTTATACCAAGAATCCGAAATTGTCAACAAGCGATAAATCCAATTTCGGCGGCAATGCTTTTTTTCGCTACAGCTCGGCTTACAACGAAAAAACGGGGCATGTTGATTTTAACATCGGACTAAAAAAAGTGGCTTTCTTAACAGGATTTACTTTTTCTGATTTTGGTGACCTGAAACAAGGCTCCAATTATTTCAGCAAATACCCAAACTGGGGCAAGCGAAATTTTTATGTTGAAAGAATAAATGGGGTAGACAGCATGATTGCAAACAGCAACCCCAACAAGCAGGTACAAACAAATTATAAGCAGTACGATTTTATTCAAAAAGTATTGTTTAAAACCGGCAGAATTGAAAACGTTCTGAATTTTCAGTATTCAACTACTGGTGACGTTTTTCGGTACGATCGGCTTACTGAAACCAATAATGCCGGTATTGCCAAAAATGCACAATGGTATTATGGGCCGCAAAAAAGATTGCTGGCTTCCTGGCAACTTAGTTTACCAAAGACTAAACTTTTCGACTTTGGTTCTGTAACAACGGCCTATCAAAATATTGAGGAAAGTCGCCACAATCGTGGTTTTAAGAGCACCAAACTTAATCATCGCATAGAAAAAGTTGATGTGGCCAGTTTGAATGCCGATTTTAAAAAGTCAATTAAAAAAACGGAATTTAACTATGGTGCTGAGTTCATCTATAACAAAGTAACCTCAAAAGCTCATTTCGAGAATATCAGCACCGGCCAATCAGGCGCATTGGATACCCGTTATCCTGATGGTGGCAGCAACACGCAATCCTATGCTGCATACGGTACTTTCCTACACAAATTTGGTTCAACCATCATCGTAAACAGCGGTTTCCGTTATTCTTACAACAGGTTGTTCTCTAAATTTAACGACAAAACTTTTTTCCCTTTTCCCTACAATGATATAGAACAATCGTCATCGGCCTTGACTGGTAATATGGGTATCATCTTTTTACCAAAAGGAGGCTGGCGTATTGCAGCATTGGTATCCAGTGGTTTTAGAACACCCAACGTTGATGACATGAGCAAAGTGTTTGAAAGTGGCGCTGGTACCGTCATTGTACCCAATCCAAAAATAAGGCCGGAAAAAACCATCAACTACGAAACAACAGTTTCAAAAACTTTCTTCAATAGGTATCAGATAAGCGGTACGGCCTGGTACACCAATTACAATGATGCGCTTTCAACCGACTTCAGCACATTCAACGGCTCTCCCACCATTGTTTATAATGGTACAACCAGTCAGGTTGTTACTGTTGTAAATAAAAACAAAGCCTATGTTTGGGGATTAAGCGGAACTATCGCTGGCGATATTAATCAGCATTTTTCTTTTTCAACCGTGCTGAATTATACTTATGGTAGAATAAAAGAATCGCCAAAAAATTATCCACTCGATCACGTGGCGCCTGTTTTTGGCAGAACTAGTTTCTTTGTGAAATATGGCAATTTTAAAGGTGAAGTTTTTGCATTATACCATGCTGCAAAGGATTCGGCTAATTACAATTTACGTGGCGAGGATAACCAGATTTACAGCGCCGACCCGGTGAGAGGTTATACACCCGGTTGGTTAACTGCCAATTTGAGAACCTCTTTTGATATTAACAAATATGCTACTATACAATTTGCTGTGGAAAACATATTCGACAAATATTACAGAGTTTTTGCATCTGGCCTAAGCGCTCCCGGTCGCAATTTTGTCATCACTCTACGCGGAAAATTATGATAATCAATTAGTTACATAGATAATTGATCCCTATAGACTAACAGGCCGGAATATGAACTTTCCGGCCTTATTTTTAACCCCCATGCAGCTTTAGTTAAAAGTAATTTGTCTATATTTATAGGGTAAACTAAGCACAGATATGACGGAAGAGCTAATGTTAAACGGGTGTCTACGGAATAATGCTACCGCACAGGAAGCGTTATACAACCGTTTTAGCCCAAGAATGCTCGGTGTGTGCTATCGTTTTGCAAAAAACAGAGAAGATGCGGAAGATATGTTGCAGGATGGATTCATTAAGGTTTTTACGCAAATACATCAATACAGGAATGAAGGCGCTTTAGAAGGATGGATTAGGCGAATAGTAGTGCACACCTGTATTAATATCCTCAAAAAGAATAAAAAGTTCTCTGACAGTGTTGATATAAGCAATGCGCACGGCATACATGTAAGAGAGGAAATGATACCGTCCATTATGCAGGCAAAGCAGGTGGTTGAATGTATCCGATCGTTGCCGCTTGGATACAAGACAGTTTTGAACCTGTATGCTATAGAAGGTTATTCGCACAAAGAAATTGCCTTTTTACTGGATATTGAAGAAAGTACAAGCCGAAGCCAGTACACCAGAGCAAAATCAATGTTGGAAGAAATATTAGTAAGAAAAAAAATTATACAAAAACCCAAGAAGAAAAAAAGCTATTTGGGTGCTGTTTCACCAGATTAGGTTTGTGTACGCAAATTTAATATTGGCATTACCAATTAACTATTATGTTTTTTAAAAATGGAAAATGAATTTTATACCGATGAGTTTGAGCAACTGTTAAAGGAGAAAGCTGACCAGTTCAGAATGTATCCTTCAAAACGGGTTTGGCACAGCATTTATAACAACCTGCATCCCAGCCGCAGGTGGCCTTCTATGGTTATGCTTTTACTTTTAATTTCATCATTGAGCGTAATCGGCTATTTAAATACCGGCGACAGTGCTTTAAATACACCAATTAACAGCTACGCTGCAAGTCAACCATCAAACCAAATAAATAACACAACTCAAACTATAAACACCGAAAATCAAACTACAACCAAATTAAAAACGCAGCCACAACAGCCTGTTAGCAGTCTGGACAATGTGTTTACCGATATGTCTGCCGATAAATCAGACTTGTATACTTATACTGTTGTTGAAAGTAACAGGCCTGATAAAAAAAGTTTGCCGAACGCTGTAACCGAAGAAAAAAATATCCCCGAAATCAAAAATGAAGAAGAAAATGGTAAAGATCTTGTTCAGTCTATGAATACATACATTAAGACAAATAAGATTTTTGCTGATGTTGCTGTTAGCCACAAAAAAGATAAAACCGAAGCTGTAAGACCTACGGATAAAACCACTGCGGCAGAAGAATTAAACAGATCTAAAGATGATTTAAAAATTGCAGCCACAAATAAAACTGAAAAATTGAAACCCATTAGTTCTGATAAGACTGATTTAACTAAATTGACTGCTGAAGATAAAAAAGCAATAGTTAAATTAAATGCTCTGGAAAATAAGAAGGCTTTGACTAACGAAGAAAAAGCATGGATAGAAAGTTATGCGCTGGAGAATAAAAACGAAAAGGATAAATGGAAGAAGCGTTTGTCGTATCAGGTTTATGTTACACCGGCCGTAAATTATCGTAAGTTAACTACTAAAGTAAAGGGGTCTGCTACGGCATTTGCAAATGCTGATATTAATGCTGCAATAAGTCAAAAGCCAGGCTTTGGAATAGAAGCCGGTGCTGGAATAACATACGACTTTGCAAAAAATGCACAACTTAAGGCTGGCCTGCAGTTTAACTATACTAATTATAATATTGAAGCAAGTGAAACTGTACATCCGGTTTTGACTTCTATCGTGCTAAATGATCCTAATACCGGATATTCGTATGCAGCGTCCAGAACGTCAACTACTTCAAATGTTTATAATGCGGGAGTTATTAACCCCGTTACGCTGCATAATAGAACCTATCAGGTTTCATTGCCTGTTGGGCTGGCTTATAAATTATCGAGCGAAAAAAATGTAGAATGGTACGTAGGCGCTTCTGCTCAGCCAACTTATGTTTTTGGAGGCAATGCACATCTTATTTCAGCAGATCTGAAAAGCTATATATCAGATCCATCTTCAATAAGAACCTGGAACCTAAACCTTGGCTTTGAAACTTATATGAATTTTAAACTAGGCGACTATCATTTGCAGGTAGGTCCACAGGTGAGGTATCAGGTATATTCTACTTATCGGAGAGATGTGGCTTTAATTGAAAAACCATATGCGGTTGGTCTTAAATTTGGTTTAACAAAAGGATTTTAATTTATCGTTATTATAACATTTACGCAGCAATACAGTTAGTTATTGCTGCGTTTTTAGTTTCTGGGGTTGATACTTTGTCTTGCCGTTGCCTTATCTGTTTTTTGCAATACCATCCATTCCGTTTAAATTTGAAAGATGAAAATTATTTTTCCAATTATTGCCATTTGTATTGGGCTGTTTTCGTGTAATAATGCCGCAAAACCAACTGCGGCTACCGCCGAAAAAGACAGCATAGCTGCTCAACAACGATTTTTTCCTGTTACTGCCTACCTTAAAGGCGAGATTAATAATATCAAGAAAGCAGGAATCAACCCTCTGAAATACACAACCATTAATAACCACACCGATTCTTTTTGGTTAAAACTTGAAGATCTGGATGCTGTGGTACAGGAGTTTTTACACCCGGAAATTGATTCGTTAAATTTAATAACCCTATTTACGGAAAAGAGTTTTTTAGACCAATCTATAGATGCAGTAACCTTCTCATACGACGCATCGGCGCCTTTGCCAGATTCCATGAAACTGATACATTGGGATGTGTATATTGATCCCGAAACCAACAACGTAAAAAGGGTATATATGGTTAAACAAATCAGTAAGACCAAAACACTGCAATTAACCTGGATTAATAATGAGTGGTGCAAAATTGTATCCATTATAACCGACAAAAACGGCACATCTAAAGTTGAAAAAGAAGAAAAACTTCTTTGGGATTTTTAAATAATGACACAAAAAGAATTTTCAGTAATTGCTTCCACGATTCCTGCTTTACCGGGTATCTACAAATACTTTGATGAGTTAAACGAGTTATTGTATGTGGGCAAAGCCAAGCATTTACGTAAACGGGTAAGTTCTTATTTCTCTAAAACCTTTACTACTTACAAAACACACGAGCTGGTACAGCGTATCCATCACATTGAATTCACCATAGTTAATAACGAACAGGATGCTTTTTTACTGGAGAACACCCTGATAAAAGAGTTTCAGCCAAAATACAATATCAGCCTTAAGGATGGCAAAACCTATCCGTATATCGTTATTAAAAAAGAACGCTTTCCCCGGGTGTTTTTTACCCGGCGAAAAATCAACGACGGCTCCCAATACTTAGGCCCCTACACATCTGTAGAAAAAGTAAGGGAGCTGCTCGATTTTATTAAGCAAACTATTTTATTGCGAACCTGTAAACTCAACCTATCGGAAAATAATATCAAAAAAGGAAAGTTTAAAGTTTGTCTGGAGTATCATTTGGGCAATTGTAAAGGGCCCTGCGAAGGTTTTCAAACGCTTGAGAATTACAATGCCGATTTACAACAACTTGTAAATATATTAAAAGGAAATCTTGGACCGGTAATACAGCATTTTAAACTGGAAATGCAGGATCATGTTAAAAAGCTGGAGTTTGAAAAAGCCGCCCGGTTTAAAGATAAAATCGAACACCTGAAAAATTACCAGGCCCGTTCGGCAGTAGTTAATACCCGAATGGGCAATGTAGATGTTTTTAGCATTTTAGAAGATGGCAATATTGCCTATGTAAATTATTTAGCGGTAAATGCCGGCACCATTGTACAAACCAAGACGATTACACTTGAAAAACAACTGGAAGAAACCGCTGCAGAAGTACTTGCGTTTGCGGCGGCTCAAATAAGAGACAGTTTCAATAGTATTACAAACGAAATAATTGTACCCTTTGCCATTGATTTTCCTCAAAGCGATGTAATAATAACCGTACCCAAAGCTGGCGATAAGAAAAAACTCCTCGATCTTTCTGAAAAAAATGTAAACTATTTTAGAGAAGAGTTGAAGAAACGGAAAATGCTTAACCTGGCAGAAAAAACGGATATCGAAAAAATAAAAGTACTGGAGCAGTTGCAAAAAGATCTGCAACTGTCTGCGCTACCGGTGCATATAGAATGTTTCGATAACTCAAATCTGCAGGGCAGTTACCCTGTTTCGGCTGTTGTTTGTTTTAAAAATGGAGAGCCAAGCAAGGCAGAATACCGGCGATTTAAAGTAAAAACCGTGGTGGGCATAAATGACTTTGCATCTATGGCCGAAGTTGTTTACAGGCGATATAGGCGCTTACTGGATGAAAAACAACCTTTGCCTCAACTCATTGTAATTGATGGCGGCAAGGGACAGCTTAGCGCTGCTATGCAAAGCGTATCTGCCTTAAAGTTGCCCGGTACAACTTCTGTGGTGGGTCTTGCAAAAAATGAAGAAGAAATATTTTTCCCGGGAGACACAGAGTCGGTTAAATTACCCTGGGATAGTGAAAGCTTAAAACTCATCAGAAGGATACGAGATGAAGTACATAATTATGGTATTGCTTATCACCGCAACTTACGTAGCAAAGGCACTTTTGTAAATGAATTGGAGCAAATAAAAGGAATCGGTAAAGCCACTTCTAATTTGTTATTAAAGCAATTTAAATCGGTAAAAAATATAAAAACAAAATCGATGGAAGAGTTGGCGGAAGTTATCGGAAATGCGAAAGCAGATTTACTTATGCAATATTTTAACTCTTGATTCAGGTTACAAAATAAAAAGGGGCCTGAATAGAAATTCGGCCCCGTTTAAAATCCAATATCCTATGAAAAACCAAGACGAAGGTAACCAATCATACTTTAAAATCCAATACCCTAAAGCGGGTATGCCTTAGTAATTGATAATTTGTTAACAACTGATGACAACTACTTAATAAACGAAAAGCCCCCGGTTAATAAACCGGGGGCTTTAAACTAAGTTATACAAGGCTGATTAATAAGCCCACAAATCCTGTTCGTAGTTAAATATCTTTTCTTTTATGTTTTCTCCCTCTAGTAATTGAAGTATCCCCTTGTCTTTTAAACCTGGATATTGCTCAATAAACCTGTCATATGGATTATCAATAGTGCTTTTTATAATCCGACCATAAAACATCCTGCTTTCAAACAAGTCTTCCCAACTCATACGAGCGCCATAGTTTTTACCATTGTAAACATCATATTTAGAGAAGATTGATCTCATATCGGGGTAATACACCCAAAATAACTCTGTAGTGCCCACAAACTGATTAGTTTGAGCGGTGTAAACGTTCATCACTGGCGCAATACCAAGTATTCTCCAGAACAATCGAGAGCTTTCTTTATCAAAGATTACTTCTTCCTTAATTCTGAATTTATAAAATGAATCCAGCTGGATATCCTTTACTTTCTTTTCATAATGTGTTACAACACCATTTGAGTCATATATGGGTACTTCAAAAGATTCGCCAGCTATTTTAGCCACAACCTCTGACTTTGTCATTGGCGTTGTAAACCTGTCATCTACGTTATCAAATACAGTTACGGCACTATCTTGTATTGCTTTAAACAAAATAGATATAAATCGCTGATTACCGTTGTTTTCATCTGCAGCATATTTAAATGGCAGATTAATTTTTTCACGGGTATCAATTTCTCTCCAAATTTTATGGCGATACATGGCATCATCGGCCCTTAAATTTTCGTAAGCCAATGGAGTCCTGTCTTTCAACATGGTGGTTTCCACTGCTTCATCCGGCCGCAATGACTTTTTTACATTTTTTATAGGTAAACTATCATTTGGAGGTGCTACAACAGGTGCAACAACAACAGGATCAACTTCCGGAACCGTTGGCTGTATATTGGCCTTCGTTTTAGACGAGGTTGTTTTACGTGTACTGGCCCGCTTAGTAGCAGCACGTTTTTTGGTTTGTGCTTCCAGCGTGTCTGTAAAAATGCCCAGGCACATGGCCAACAATAAATACTTTAAAAACCTCTTTTTCATACCTTCTTATTTTTATTCTTAGAATAATGAGAATCCAGGAGGGTTTTGAATTGTTCTTTGAACCCCATCAGGACCAACTACTTTTATATTATCAAATGTAACACTTGAACCAGGTACCAAAGCATCCATATGACTTTGAGCCGCACCTAAACTGCCACTTGTTAATGTTGCTTGTCTTACGTTTCTATCTCCTGGAACGTTAAAATAAACGGTAGCAGAAACAACCGAAAACTTTGCTTCAAAATCAAAGTTCTCCAGATCGGCACGTACAAACTGCTGGCTTCTGAAAGCTACAGCCTGCATTCTTCCGCCGCTGCTTGGTCCAACTTTAATGATTGGATCAGGAATACGTTTAACACGGAAATCAAACTTGCTTGTTTTACCATCAGCGGTAACCGTAATGCTGGCAGTACCTACAGCGGAAACTCGTACAGTTCTGTTCGAATTTGAACCACTTAAAGTTCCACCGGTCATTGATACTGAAGTTTTATCCCAACCAGATCCGGAAGAAATGGTTATCGGGTTATCTACCCCAATATAAAACACATTCATTTTATCAAGCATAACCGCTGCACCACCTGGTACACCTACAGTATATTTAATGGAAGAAGGTACTGAAACCAGTTTTCCGTCTTCGCCTTTAAATGTAACGTTAATGGCGACTGTACGTTCACCGGTGCCACTTACAATAGTCTTATAAGAGCCTTGTCCTTTATCTACCGCAACCGAAGCACCATTTATAGAAATAGTTGGGTTGGCCGATGAACTGTATGCTCCAACACCTGCAGTAACTACCAATTCCTGACCAGGCATTAAATAATTAGAGTTTTGTCCTACCAATACACCTACCTGATCCATATGTACTTCTACCTGTCCAATTTTATTGTGGCAATAAGTAACTACCTGATTTTCGGCATTTTTTATGTTATTCTGAAACTTGCTCAAAATAGTAAGTGCCGCTACAGTTGGTGTCATGTGAAAAAATGAGGCTGTAAAGCTCTTCTCTTTTCCTTCCTGACCAATAGGCACTTCGGTTGATACCGGAAAATTATTAGCAAACTCACGGGCAATTGAGGAATCAATCTTTAACACATTCGCCTTGTATTCCTGTAGTTTTCTTTCCAGTTCCTCGCCTTTTCCTCCGGTTTCAAAAATACGGGTAGATGCATCTAAATTATCTTCTTTAAAATCTTCCACCATTACGCCGTTCTTCTCTTTCATTTTCAAACCCGCTCCATTTTTCAGCTCAACTTTTAAATCCTCAATATACTTGGCTAAGTCTGTAGATAAAGTTTTTACTTTTTGGGCGTTCTCATTCCAGGTAGTAGCCAGTTCTTTATTGGTATTTGGGTCTGATAATTTCTGAGTCAATGAATTATAAAGTACGTCATTTGACTTGTTAATATTCTTACTCGAATTAATCAAACTTTTATCCACCGTTTTAAAGGCCTCTATCACTTCGTTTGATACATTCAGCGCCAGGATAGCCGTCAACACTAAATACATAATGTTGATCATCTTTTGCCGGGGCTCTCTAGGTAAAGCCATAATATTTTAGTTTACGATTGTTTAGTTTAAAATGGTTTTCTTTGATCTGTTGGGTTTGATAACCCGGGGCTGTGTTAATATTATTATATTAACGGCCAACCTGCATAGCGCTCAGCATATTGCCATAAACCGAGTTTAATTTACCCAGGTTAGAAGCCAATGCGCTGATTTGCTCTTTTGCTTTACTAGCATCTTCAACAGTTCCCATCATAGTCTGGCTGGCTTCGGCCAACTTACCGTAAAAAGAATTTAAAGTCTTTAAATGATTGTTACTTTCTTTTAATTCAAGCTCATAAATTGTATTTAATGAACCCAGGTTCTTAGTTAACACCTGTACCTGCTCATGAAACCCTTTTGCACTATCAGCAGCATTGCTGAAACTGCTCATAGTAGCTGCGCTGCTTGCAAACGCTGTAGACATATTGCCTAAAGCAACAGTAGCTTCTTTGGTTTTGTTGCTGAAATCACCGGTGTTTTTTACAACATCACCAATTTCACTCATACCACCCACTGTAGTTTGTAATTTCTGAAAACCATCACCTAATTTCTTAAGGTTAGTTGGTGTAATATCTGCACTTTGTAACATTTTATCCATTGAATCCAATGATGGATTTGCAATTAAATCATCTGGTTGATCATCTTCTGCGTGATGCTTAGGTTTCACCCACTCAATTCCGGCATACACTAAAAAGATTGCAGTTTCCGTCCACATTCCAATAGTCAACATCATATCAGCATATGATTGGTGTGTAAGTTTTGCCCATGCAGCGAAAATGATAACAGCAGCGCCAGCACTTACCAAAACATCAATTAAGGTCAAAAAGGTTCTTTTGTTGTGAGCCATGATTTTAAAAATTTAGAGTTTGATTGGTGGTTATTTAAAGTTTATTATACAAAAATTGTAGCCCCTGTTTAGTTTTTCTCAGGCACCAGCAATTAATTTAGTTTTTGATAATGGTAGTTTGTTTACTTGTTTTTCTTGCCCTTTTTTTGAGCAGGAGGTAAATCAATTACACAACGGAATCCGATATAAGATTTGCTTGTATCCTGATACTCGTAAGCACGTGTTCCTGTTCTTAAGAAATATCCAACATCTTTCCAGCTTCCACCGCGTAAAACTTTACGTTTATCACGTGGTTTATCTGATTCTTTAGCGTTATACCTGATATCCGGGTTCATATCATGCTGGAAATTGTAAGCTCCTTCATAATATAAAGAAGAGGTCCACTCTGCAACATTACCCGACATATTATACAATCCGAAATCATTAGGCCAATATGCATCGGCACGAACGGTATAAAAACCACCATCTTCGGGGTAATTACCACGTCCAGGCTTAAAGTTAGCCAACAGACATCCTTTTTTATTTCTTAAATAGTATCCTCCCCAAGGATAATCAGCTTGTGAACGCCCGCCTCTTGCTGCATATTCCCACTCGGCTTCTGTAGGTAATCTAAAGTCGTTTTCGGTAGTTTTCTTTTTAGAAACTAAGTACGAATTAAGATAATGAGTTCTCCATTCGCAAAAAGCTGTAGCCTGTTTCCAGTTAACACCAACTACAGGGTAATTACCAAATGCAGGGTGACTGAAATATTTTTTAGCCATTGGCTCGTTATACGAATAAGCAAAATCTCTTACCCAACACAAAGAATCGGGATAAACAGGAATTGCTTTTTTAATAATAAATTTAGAACGGGGAATAGTTGCGTCTTTATTTTGAGCTGCGGCCTTGTAATCAAATACTTCTGATTGAAATACAATTTTGGTGGCATCCAATTCTTTTTTACCAAAAAGGCGGTTATCTGGAGTAACAATAATAGCATCTACTTTTTCCATAGTTGCTTTATCGCCCCACTTAATGCCATTAGCTTTTTTCCAGTCGATATATTCGTTACCATCTGTACCCTGCTTTACATACCCCATCAGTTTAGCGGCAATTGAATCCCGTACCCAATTAGTAAACTGGCGATATTCATTGTTGGTAATTTCGGTGGCATCCATCCAGAAACCACTGATAGAAACGGACTTATTACGTGCAGTAAGTGCATAAGTCATGTCTTCATCGCTGGATCCCATATGGAAAGTTCCTGGTGGGATATAAACCATGCCCGGAGGCTTTGGCAAGCTCCATTTAGAACCCGGTGCAGCCCCAATTAGCTGGCCCTTATCAACAGCATAGCCGCCGCCAGATTTACCACCAGATTTTTTACAACTGGTAGTTAAAGATGTGATAGCTATAACAGCTACAAAATAGAACAGCCTGTAATTCATTGTTTTTAACTTTGAGGGTATTGGGCAAATGTAATGATTATTTTGATTTATCATAATTTTTTGGTTGATTAAATATTAATTTTTTCATTAAAATTAGCCCTGAAAAATGTAAACGACAGAAAAATTCAAATATTGTGCTTACAGCTTCTAATCTTATGCTAATTTATCGGCAGCAAATTGCAAATGCCTTACAAAATCAAAGGGTGGCGGAAATCGTCTTTAAAAGGATAAATGGAGGCGTAATTTCGAGAGTTTTTCGTTACCAACAAAAAAAAAGAATCGTTTTCTTGTTGTAGTCAGTTTAAACAAGATTTTTTATGCAATCTTTTCTTGCCTGGTTCATTAAGTTTTGCACCAAAATTAATGATAATAATAGGCTCCAAAATAAATTAGGCGTTTCTTTATACCCAGTTGGGTAAAGGGTTGTAAAGAATCAAGCAAAGTTTTCACAAAGGCAGAATTTCATAAAAATAAAAATCAATTTACTTGCCAATTACCCGTTTCATTTAAAGTCTTTTAGGCTTACCACTCATCAAATAAATTTACTTCAGGGCAAGCAATCAGGAGTTTAACGCTACGATTTAGGCAAGATTATCTCAAAATCGCACTCTGTATCTTAAATGATTAGCTTTACTAACCTGCAATTTAAACCTCATATACTCAGCCTGTTTTCACCAATTTTTAATGTTCATAACAAGTATTATACCTCAATAAAATGCACCTTTTAAAAAATGTTAAAGAATTCACAAAACAGTGCTTCTTATGTAACTAAAAAATCAGCAGCTCATTTGTTTCACAAAAGGATGTTTTTGCTGACGGGATTGAGAAAAAATTAAATTATTTCTTTTTAAGGGAAGATAGGTAGATCTCCAAAGCGCTTACCATACTTTGGGCCTGGGGTTGTGGTGCCTTAATATGAAGCACCAATCCGGCATCTTCGGCAGCCTTGAAGGTATTAGCACCAAAAGCACCAATGGCAGTGCCGTTTTGCTTGAATTTCGGAAAGTTTTCCAACAGGCTTTTCACACCTCCGGGAGTAAAAAAGCAGATTACATCGTAATTTCTGCCAACTACTTCAGTAATATCATTACTAATTATGCGATAAAGAACCGGTGTAGCGTGCTCACAGTTATTATGAACAAGCCAGTTGGTTATGTCGCTATCGAACGATTCTGAGCAGGGATATAAGAATTTTTCGTTGTCTTTATGTTTGGTGATTACGTCAAAAAGACACTTATTGGTACCATCGGCACTATAAAAAACCTTGCGTTTGCGGTATAAAATGAATTTTTGGAGATAAAGAGCAACAGCCTCGGTAATACAGAAATATTTGGTTTCCTGCGAAACACTCACTTTCATTTCGTCGCAAATACGAAAGAAATGATCAATAGCATTGCGACTGGTAAAAACAACCGCCGTAAAACTGGCAATATCTATTTTTTGTTTGCGGAACTCTTTGGCTTGTATGCCATCTACCACTATAAAAGGGTGAAAATCAAGACTTATGCCATGCTTTCTGGCTAGGTCAAAATACGGCGATTTATCGCCATCTGGCTTTGGTTGGGTAATGAGTACTTTTTTTACCGTCTTTCCTCTAGTTTCAGCCTGAGTTGAACCGTTTTTAACCATAATAAATTTCTGCGGTGGTAATGCAAAATTAAAGTATTTTACTCAAATAAACCATCAAGCCTTTATATATAAGCAAGAGGGGCAATATCTCTATGCCTGCTATATATAAAGAAAAATGAAACCGGCTTATTTTTAACTTATGCTGCAACAGACTATAAGACCGGATAAACCGCAACAAAAGAAATATTCCGATACTCATTACGGATACCAGTGCTGCTATTTCAACAATGCTGTCGTCTGAAAAAGAAAGGACTATAATAAACGGAACCAGAAAAATGCCAATTATCTTGTTTATTAGAAAAACCACAAATATGTAGGTATCAGTGGCTTCTGCCAAGCCGGTAATCCAGCCTGTAAATTTGAGCGTACAAAATTTTATTAAATATATGGCACCTGTTAAAGCAATGGACCAAAAAATCAGCGTCCATTTATTTTCATCGGTTATAAATTTAAAATACAATAAAAGTATATACACATAAATACCACCGCTTATAATAAAGAACAAATTAAAGAACAACGACGGCAGTTTTGCTTGCAACAACTGGTCGGTTAACTGGCTTTGCCTTAGCGAAGTATTAAAAAACACCCTGAACAGATTTGCAAAATATCTGGCGTAGAAATACTTAAAAAACGCCAGGAGCAAAACCATACCAGCCACTAGGTAAAAAAAAAGGTCCTTTGATTTTACTTTTTTAAACTCAACAGCCATTGAAGCCGGTACTCCATCAGTATTCAGTAATTTATTTTTAAGTTTAAAAACAGGTCTCTGTTGCGTAGTTATTAAAGCAGTATCGGCAAATGTGGTAGTATCAGCTAACAACAAATTTGGTATAGAATCCAGCTGAACATTTACAGAATCGTTAGATTGAGCATAGGTTGAGGCAGAAAACAAGAAGAAAAACAAGAAGACTAGAAACTGCTTCACTTATAAATAATTTTGCTGCAAAAATAGATGCTGTGGATGAGAATTTTAAAAGTAATTGACATACCCAAAATGAATCTTGGAAGCTTCCCGAATATTGAACTTAACATCGTTTCGGCTGCCGGCTGCATAGCTGATATTTAATAATCCGAACTTGGTTTCAAAAGCAAGCCCTAAACCTGCAGAAATAAAGTTGTTGTTGATATCCACAGACTGGTATTTATTTTTAACCCAACCGCCATCAACAAACCCAAACATATAAGAATTTAAAGCGAGCCTGTACCTATACTCGGCCGTTACAACTGCATATTGGGTAGCATAAATACTTTCTTCATTAAAGCCTCTTAAAATTTTATATCCTCCAATTTGAAACAGCTCGTTTCGGAATGTACTGGGGCTGATAAACAGCCCGCCATTAATAGCAGTTTTTACAGTGGCCTGTTTGCCCACAGGAAAAAAATGGGCTGCACCCAGTTTAACCCTGAACTGATAAGACCTTGCTTTAACAGAGTCGTACAAACTGGCGTAGTTAAAATTTGGATCTTTTAAAGCCAGTATTTCATTGTTCTTTTTAATGTTTTTTATACCTACGGCCGCCGTTATTTTTATTTCATTTCCCTTGCGGGGATTAAGCCTGTAATCTGTTTTATTCCAATCATAATCAAGTCCCACATTAAATGCTGTAACATCTACATTGGGCGGAAGCATTTTTGTAGCTTTCACCAAATTCGTATCTACGCCTGTACCTAAGAGGAAATTATTTTGCCACTGCACAAATACTTTTCCTGACTGATTGGCCGACAAAAGATACTGCAGGCCAGCCAACGCATTAATCTGCAAAAAAGAAGAATCTTTTTTAAAGAGATCAAACAAAAAATCGAAACCAAAGCTTGAATTGAAAATATATGGTTGCTGAAAACCAAGATTTAGACGAGGAGATTTAGGTTGCAATTGCTGCCATTTAAATAAAATGGTTTCACCGTTGTTTAATGCATTTTTTAAATCGAGATTAACATCTGCCGTTATCTGTAGTTTGCCTGTTTCGCTGGCACTAGGCAAAAAGCCGATTAAGAAATTTGCCTGACTGCTTTTTCGTGGTATTAAATAAAGATTCAGGATAGCGCCGGTACCTAGCATGGTAAGGTCGTTTGGTTGTGCTTCTCTTAAATAAGGGAGCTCCAGCATACGTTTGCCAACCAATTCCAGTTTTTCCTTGTTGTACAAACTGCCGTTGGGGATTGAAAGATAATGTTGCAGAAATTTTTTGGAAATTTTTGCTTGCCCCAAAATTCTTATACTGTCAATATGATACAAAGGCCCCCGTTCGGCTTTCAGCAAGGCCTCCATTTTATCGTCATCAAGCCTGATGCTGTCTAAAAAAATAGACGCAAATGGATAACCGTTTTTTTCATAATAGTTTAATAGCTTTTCCTGTAGTTGCCACAATTGCTGAATGTTTAGAAGCTTTCCTGCAAAATCTTTTTCTTTAAAACGACTTTCATCCATGGCAGCTTTCTCAATGCCAACGGGCATTAGTTTTATCCACTGGTATTGCTTGCCCAAAAATAAATGAATGCTGGTTGTATTGCCACTTTCAAAAACACTGTCGACAGATGCTGTAGGGTAACCTTTAGAACTTAGTAATACAGCTAAACCATTCACATAATTGCTGCACAAAGTTTTGTTGGCAAAACTTGTTTGCAATTTTAATGACTGCAGATTAAAGGAGTTATCTTTGTCAACTAATTTTATCTCCAATTGATATGGATTATTTTTAGCTGACTGAGCGCTGCTATTTAAAACAGACAGTAAAATACCCGCACACAACAATACAGGAGACAGAATTTTACGAAGTATTAATTTAACAGGGGTCATTAATAATCAAATCTAAAATAATATCCCGATACTTATCGGGGCAAAACCAAAATCTTTGCCGGGCATCTATATTCATATTCCGTTTTGTAAGCAGGCCTGCCACTATTGCAACTTTCATTTTTCAACTTCGTTAAAGTTAAAAGAAAAGATGATAGAGGCGATTCTGAAGGAGATACAAATCGCCGGCCAGCTCCCTTTATCTCCTTCGAACACCGGCGGAGACGAAGTTATTTCTACTTTATATTTTGGAGGAGGTACACCAAGTATTTTAAATATTGATGAATTAAAATTGATTTTTGAGGCCTTAGGGAGGCGTTTTGTTTTTGCCGATGATATTGAAATTACATTAGAGGCAAACCCTGATGACATTACCGATACAAAATTAAAAGAATGGAGAGCGCTTGGTATTAACAGGCTTAGTGTTGGCATACAAAGTTTTTTAGAAGAAGAATTAAAATGGATGAACAGGGCACACACTGCCGAAGAATCGTTGACTTGTATTGATATAATAAAAGAAGCGGGCTTTACTAATTTCTCCGTTGATCTTATTTATGGCTCACCTGTTTTGAGTGATGAAGATTGGAAGAAGAATGTTGATATGGTTATTGAAAAAAACATCCCCCATATCTCCTGCTATGCTTTAACTGTGGAGCCAAAAACAGCGCTTGACAAAATGATTACTCAAAATAAAAAAGAATCTGTTGATGCTGAAAAACAAGCACGTCAGTTTTTATTATTGATGAACTGGATGAAACAAGCTGGATACGAGCACTACGAGATAAGCAATTTTGCAAAACCCGGTTTAAGAAGTAAACACAACAGTAGCTACTGGCTCGGCGAAAGTTATTATGCCTTTGGACCCGCCGCACATGCATTTGATGGTAACAGACGAAAATGGAATATTGCCAATAACGCTTTATATATTCAGTCGTTGCAAAATGGCACTATACCTTTTGAAGAAGAAATACTTACAGAAACGCAGCAGCTAAATGAATACATCATGACTTCACTACGGACTATAGAAGGACTTGATCTAAAGTACGTAACCGATAAATTTGGAGAAGATAAGCGTGTTGAAATTTTAAAAGCAAGCAGTAAATACAAAACTACACGAAAGTTAAAATTTGTAAATCAAAATATTGTATTAACAAAAGAAGGTAAATTATTTGCCGATGGAATTGCAGCGGATTTATTTTTTTAAACCTTGGGTCGGGACGCATTAAGCAGCCTGAACCATTATTTATATATACAAAAAGGATACTTAGGCGCTATTTTTTTGAATGAGCATAATGCTTTCTCAAATACTTTATCAGTTCTGCAACCGATAAGCATAGCACCATTAAGATTAGGGCCGTACTGCTGATATTTGAAAATGAAAATGGCATGTTTTAATTTCTTACTTAAAGTTAACCTAGTTTTAAATTAATCCTGTTTCAATTCTGTTAAATCCATCGGCGGCAGGTAGGTTTTCCCATAAAATTTGATAAACGGTAGTTGCTATAGGCATATCGGCCATAATTTTTTCATTGATGATATGCATACACTTGCTGGCATTATATCCTTCGGCCACCATGCTCATTTCTAATTGAGCAGCTCTTACAGAATACCCCTTGCCAATCATATTACCAAAGGCCCTGTTGCGGCTGTGAAGAGAGTAACAGGTAACCAACAGATCACCTAGATAAACCGATGCTGCGTAGTTATTTGCACGGTGTTCATCGGCAGGCTTCCGAATATCTGTATGCCCCACTTCAATATTTTCTATTCCGGCTTTTTTTAAAAACCCAGCCATTTCATCGGCACAATTAGCTATAAACACGCTTAAAAAATTATCACCATAATCCAGCCCATGGGCAATACCTGAGCCAACGGCATATATATTTTTTAGAACTGCAGCGTATTGTACGCCAAAAATATCGTCGTTTTCAACCGTATTTAAATAATCGGTTTTAAAACAATTTGCAATTTCATGGGTGGCTTTTCCATTAATTCCCGAAAAAGTCAGGTACGATAATTTTTCTGCCGCTACTTCCTCGGCGTGGCAAGGTCCCAGCACAGTAAAATAATTACTCAGTTCTACATTAAATTCATTTTTAAGGTACTCATTTAGCAACAAATTGCTTTCGGGTATAATGCCTTTAATGGCCGAGATGATTTTCTTGTCAGCAAAAATATTCCTGTCTAAACCCTGCAAAGCACTATCAGTATACGCCGATGGAATAACCATTACAATACAATCGCTGTTAGTAATTACTTCTGCCGGATCGGTCGTGAGTTTTAATCTAGAAGTATCGAAATGCGCTGCAGATAAGTATTGTGGATTATGATGGCGCTCTTGTATGAATTTAATATGGGCTTCACTCCTGTTCCACCAGTAAATGGTATTGCCGTTATCAGTTAAAATTTTTGCTATGGCTGTTCCCCAGCTACCGCTTCCTAAAATTCCAAAGGTCATAATCCATTGTTTAAGAGGTTTCAAAGTTTTAAAATGTTCAAGAGGTTAATCACAAACCTTTTAAACTTCTTAAACCGATTGAACTTTTATAACCCCAGTTTATCCACCGCCAATTGCGCCGCAATCTGGCTGGCATCTTTTTTATTAAATCCTTTTGCTTTGGCAATTAACTCACCATCCACCGTTGCGCCAATGGTAAATAAACGGCGGCCGTTCTCAAATTTTTCATCTAATGTTTCAAACTCAAGTGCTTTGCCATTTTTATTAGCCCAGCCGTACAACCTGTTTTTTATATTAATCTCTACATCTTCCAGATCATCCATAAACATATGCGGCATAATGATGTATTTCTCCACCCATTTATGAGTGCCTGCATAACCTTTATCAAGGTAAACTGCGCCTATTAAGGCTTCCAGCGTATTGCCGAATATCTGCGAAATCTTCAGCGCATTATCATACTTATTATAAA
>JBBKXU010000274.1:0-3519 GCA_037969645.1 Ferruginibacter sp.
GGAGTAATATCATCGTCTTCATCATGTACCCATAACACCGTTGCTTTAATATTGTTCATAGCACGGCGCATCGAAAACCAGGCAGTTTCTTTACCGCTTACTTCAAAAACAATTTTATCAAACTCGTTTCTTACGGCTTCGTTTTTTAATTTTAGCATGGCAAATGCACCGTCAACTGCCGATGTTGTTTCGGTAGCCGGTGCAATGAAGACAACTTTTGTAGCTGCATCATGTGGCAATTCCTCCAAAGCCAGGCTTAGGGAAATGCCACCGAATGAATGCGCCAGAAAACTTTGTACCGGGCCATATAATTCAATCACTTTTTTAATCATGGCGCAATACTCAATGGCGTTGGTACGGGTTCCCTCACTTTCACCGTGTGCCGGGGCATCAAAAGCCAATACTTCAAAACCCTTATCGGCAAGTTGCAGGGCATAGTCTTCAAATTTATGGGCAGCTGAGCCAAAGCCGTGCAATATCAGTACTTTCTGTGTTTGAGGATAGTTCCAGCGTAATCCACTTACTTTCTTACTGTTTAAGTAAAAATGAATAGTTTCTGCATGTTTAACAGGCAATTTTCTTACTGACTTGAGAAATGGTGTCGCAAAAACATCAAAAGCTTCCTCAGCTGTCTTTCTTTTTGATATAACAGTTAACAATTTAAATTTGGTTTGCACGTAGCCAATTGCTAATCTTTGTGAGAGTTTCATCATGCAAAGTTAAGTTATGCGGATTGTAATTATCGGTTCTGGAAATGTAGCGACTGTACTTGGGCGGCTGTTTCAAAAAAACGGCCATGAAATTGTGCAGGTTGTAAGCCGCAATGTTGTTCATGCGCAGCTGCTGGCCGCTGAATTAAACTGCAGTTTTACCGATAATAACGGCAGTATGGATGCTGGTGCCGAGCTTTACCTTGTGGCCGTAAGTGACGGAGCATTATATGAATTGAACGACAGGATCAATCTGGACAGGAAGCTGGTTGTACATACCGCAGGCTCTGTATCAATTGATGTATTGAAAGAAATTTCGGTAAACTACGGCGTACTTTATCCTTTACAAAGCCTTCGTAAAGAAATGAATTACACGCAGGACATCCCTTTTTTGATTGACGGTAATACCGAGGAAACAAAAACATTTGTTGAAGATTTTGCAAATACTTTATCAACCAGCGTAACAAAAGCCAGCGATGAAGAAAGGTTAAAACTGCATGTGGCAGCTGTTGTGGTGAGCAATTTCACCAATCATTTATATGCACTGGCCGAAGAGTTTTGCACAAAGGAAAATATCGATTTTAAGCTGCTTGCTCCGTTAATTAAAGAAACTGCAGAGCGTGTTGAAGCTATTTCTCCGGCTGATGCTCAGACGGGCCCTGCCATTAGAAAAGATATATTTACGTTGGATAAGCATATCAAACTTTTAGCAAATCACCCAAAACTTAAGTACCTATATCTGAAACTTACAGATAGCATTATGAAAGGTTAAGCCTCTTAGGTGTTAATGTTGCTTTATAAAAAAAATGCTGTCAGGGTGAGCTTGTCGAACCCCGGCGAATTCGAATTATCCCGTCTTCGACAAGCTCAGACTGACACCTCATTAATTTTACGCAAATATGAAAGTCTATTTATACGGAAAAATTATATCAGTTTGCACTTTATACGGATCAATCGGCTTACCATCTTTGTCTAATGGATCGGTTAAATAAATTTCATAAGGTGCTCCCGAAGCTTTTTTCTTATTGTCCTTCATCCATTCTTTAACTGCTTCATACCCCTGTGGTAACAATTCAAAAGGTCCGTAAAAATGAGCAATCACGGCTTTGCCGGCACTTATTTCCCGTATTCGCACACCCGCAACTGATTTGGAACCTGCTTTGTTCACCGGCATACCGGCATCGAAAAAGTAGGGCGCTTTTTGATTTTTATACCAAGCCATGGGGGCACCAGCCATTTTAAGATTATTTTTTTTGATGTAGTCCGCAACTTTAACGCCATAAATATTACCAAGTTTCGTACTAACACCATTAAAAGTTGCCGCACTGTCGCTGCCGTAAGCCACTATAGCTTTGGGCATAACGCTGTCAACTATGTTAACAATGGGAGGCCGCTGATATTTTATCTCAGGCTCCTTCTTTACTTCTTTTACCTGTTTTGTACTGTCTTTACTTTGCTTGTCAGATTCCTTGCCATTGTTGTTGCTGCAGGAGCAGATACTGATACTGCTTATGAGCATCACAGCAGAAAATAAATTACGAGTTTTGTTTACCATATCAATAAGTGAGGGAGGGGTTGAAACTGAAAATTAATGAAAGCTTTTAACTTATCAAACATAATAATAAGATTAGATTTTCCTTAATTAGTAATTTAAACTAGGTTTGCAACCCGAAATTTGCAGATATGTACAATATAACATTCAAGTTTGAACAGAAAGATTTAGAACCAATAACTTTATCAGGAATTGAGCCGGATCAGTCTATTTTAGAAGTTGCATTAAAAAATGATATTGAATTGCATCATAATTGTGGCGGTGTTTGCGCCTGCAGCACCTGTCATATATATGTAGATCAGGGCGAAAGCTTTTTAGAAGAACTGACAGATAAAGAAGAAGATTTTATTGACAGAGCTGTAAATCCGAGGTTAATTTCACGATTAGGTTGCCAATGTGTGTTACTGAGTGGGAATGGCGACATTTCGGTTACTTTGCCAGATCAAACGCAGTTTTTGGGAGAATAATGCAATTTGATGATAACCCGATTTTAAAATTCGGTTTCCGTTAAATGAACAATCATCAAATTTTCAAACCATCACATCAACAAATTAATTATTTATGACTTTTGAACCCCCTATTAACTGGAGAGATTACGAAGACATTGCCATGAAACTTCATGAGCGGTTTGGCAACGAATTTACCGAAAGTAGAATTTACCGGATTCGGTTTACCGATTTGCATAAGTGGGTGATGGAGATTCCAGGTTTTGAAGGCAAGGCCGAAGACAGCAACGAAGGTCACCTGGAGATGATACAGAGCAGTTGGGTGTATGAATGGAGAGATAACCAAAAATAATTTGGTGATTAGCTAATTTTAAAATTAGCCGAATTGGGCATTGAGAACTAATTTTGCTTCGGTTACTGAATCAATTCATCTTCAAGTCTTCAAATTTCCAAATCAAAGAAATGAGTGTTCTCGAAAAATTTAAAACAATCAAAACTTTTGTTTTCGACGTTGATGGTGTACTCACCGACGGCACTTTATTGATTTTAGAGGATGGCCAGATGGCGAGACGCATGAATATTAAAGATGGTTATGCTTTGCAATTGGCGGTGAAGAAAGGATATAGGGTGGTGGTCATTTCAGGAGGTACGTCAGATGCAGTTAGAGAAAGGTTGTTACGTTTAGGCGTTAAAGATTGTTATGTAAAGATTGATAATAAAAAAGAAAAGCTGGCGGATTATGTTGCAGAACATCAGTTGATCTGGGATGAAATTTTGTTTATGGGAGATGATATTCCCGACTATATACCCA
>JBBKXU010000275.1:0-5504 GCA_037969645.1 Ferruginibacter sp.
CCTCAGATCTGAACCAGACGAGGCGAAATTGAATTGGAAATCGGAGCTGGCGATAACCTTATTTGAAAAAGGAATAGAACTTTACCCCGATAACGACGATTTTAAGGTTGGTTTAGGAAGTTGCTATGTATTTGGAAAGGGCAGAATTGGTGGACCGGAAGAGACGATGAAGGGAATTCAGCAGCTTTTAGGTGTTGTTAGAAAAGATTCAAACAACATGAAAGCACAGATGGTTTTGGGCATAGGTGGTTCTTTATCAGGACAATATGACAAAGCCGTTGAGCGTTTATTGAAAGTAGTTAATGCCCAGCCCGATAATGTTGAAGCCGTTGCTTTTTTGGCCGATACGTACGCAGCTAAGGGTGATAAGAAAGAAGCCATTAAGTGGTATTTGATAGTTAAAAGGCTGGTGAACGATCCGCATTACAGCAAAGAAGTAGATGAAAGGATCAAACAATTACGGTAGCACATCGAAGTAAAATTCGGTTTACATACTTTTAAAAAAATTATTTAAAACAAAAAAAGACTAGTTATGCCTTGTGGTAAAAAGAGAAAACGTCATAAAATTGCAACACACAAACGTAAAAAGCGTTTGAGAAAGAACCGTCATAAGAAGAAGTAATTCCTCTTAACGACGCCTGGAAGCTTCTTCCTGGTATAGTATACATGCACTCATTACAACTAATGTTAGTTGCTGATGTGTGCATGTATGTTTTCCTTTTAACGATTAGCCGGTCTTACCAAAAAATTACGATTGACCAAGGAACTTATTATTAATTCGGCTCCTCAGGGAGTTGAAATTGCCCTTTTAGAGGATAAAAAGCTGGTGGAGCTGCATAATGAAAAAGCAGATGCCAGTTTTGGTGTGGGCGATCTATACCTTGGAAAAGTTAAAAAACTCATTCCCGGCCTCAATGCTGCATTTATAGATGTTGGTTTTGAGAAAGATGCGTTCTTGCATTATACCGACCTGAGCCCTTATGTACGTTCCATTTTAAAATTCACTCACCAGTCTATACATGACAATACGGAAGCTGGATTTGATTTTACAAAATTTAAGGTAGAACCGGAGATTATAAAGACCGGTAAGATTGCAGAAGTACTTAGCGGTAAGCCACATATTTTAGTTCAGATATTAAAAGAGCCTATCGCCGCCAAAGGCCCTCGCCTTAGTTGCGAACTTTCCTTACCCGGCCGATTTGTAGTAGTAACTCCTTTCAATGATATTATTGCTATTTCCCGGAAGATCCATTCATCTGAGGAAAGGAAAAGATTACATAAGATTATTGAAGCTATTAAGCCAAAAAATCTAGGTGTAATTGTAAGAACAGCTGCTGAAGGAAAAAATACAGCGGAACTGCACGAAGATTTGCTAAGCCTTGTTGCTACCTGGAAAACGATACAGACCAATTTAAAAGGCGCAACACCACCAACAAAAATTTTAAGTGAGCAAGGCAAAACAACCAGCATTTTAAGAGACCTCTTAAATGAAGATTTTAATAAGATAGTTGTTAACGATAAAAATATTTATAGCGACGCAAAGACTTATATACAACGTATAGCACCTGATAAAGCTGATATTGTTTCCCATTACAACAATGGCTCACCTATTTTCGACAGTTTTGGAATTACCAAGCAGGTAAAAGCTGCTTTTGGTAAAACTGTAAACCTGCCAAGTGGCGCTTATTTAATTGTGGAGCATACTGAAGCTTTACATGTTATTGATGTTAACAGCGGCTACAAAAGCGTAAGCAATAACCAGGAGCAAAATGCCCTGGAAACCAACCTGGAAGCGGCTGAAGAGATTGCAAGGCAAATGCGCTTGAGAGATTTAGGTGGTATTATTGTAGTTGACTTCATTGATATGAAATTAATGGAGAACAAAAAGAAACTGGCCGATGCTATGGACGGTTTCATGCGTGCCGACAGGGCTAAACATGCCGTACTGGCCATCAGCAAATTTGGATTAATGCAAATTACCCGGCAGCGTATGAAGCCGGAGATGAATATAAATACTACCGAAGTTTGCCCTAGCTGCAGCGGTACCGGAAAAATTTCTTCCACACTTATTTTAGAGGATGAAATAGAAAAGAACCTCAGTTATCTCATTATGCAAAAGCATACGGGTTTAACTGTAGAGATTCATCCTATTTTACATTCTTATCTTACAAAGGGATTTTTATTATCTAAGCTTAGTAAATGGCGCCGCAAGTACAAGCAGCGTATTAAACTAAAAGCCAACTCCAATTATCATTTAACCGAATTTCACTTTTTTGATGATAGTGATGATGAAATAAAGCTCTAATGAAAATCCCCTGAAAAACTCAGGGGATTTCTATTTAATTTCTTTCTTGAGAATTTATTACTGGTAGGTTATAACCAATTTTGGTCTTTTAGCTGTTGTGGCATGTTTGCTCGAACAAAAATTCCGCAGGTTATAATTTATCTCGTTCTGCAGGCGTATTTTAAATCCATAATTATTGCCGGAAACCATAGGAGCTACCAAACTGGCTACATTAACATCAATTAAATCAAATGTTGATTGTGTAGTATGTGCAACAGCAATCTGCGTAGCAACATCACCAAGTGGCTGATTTGGCCAGTTTAAAGTTGGGCCCCAGCTAGTAGTTACCCTTTCAATATACATGGAGTTATTTGTTCCAAAATTGGCATCAACCTGATTCCCGTTCAATGGATTGGGGGTAGAATACAACGAAAGTTTTGCAGTTAAAATTGTTGCGCCAGCCGGTATAGCGGATAAGTCAAATTTAAAAAGCCCTCTGCCTATAAACAACTCTCCTCCTGTTGTCCAGCCCATTGCCAAAAGCTCCTGCAAATTAAAATTAGAACCGGTAGTATTGCCCGAATTCGTCCAGGTGAGTGTGGCTTCATTTGTATTGGTTCCCGGCTGAAGGGTTAATGTCTGTATTGGGTTTTGATTTGGCAATACCCTGATACTCGTTGTATCAACACCGGTTAAACCCGCACTGTCAATAACTATAAATTGAAATCTATAATTCCCGGCTATCATTCCACTAACACCTGTGGAAGGTGAACTTGGGCTATGGATAACAGGAATACTCGGACCTGATATCAAACTCCATAAATAACCCCTTATAGGACCATTGTAAGAAATACCTGAGCCAGTTAAAGTGCCGGCAGACACAGGTAGTGCAATTGCTTGGGGAGCGCCTGCATTAGCTGTTGGCGGTCTCAGATTATTTTGCACAAGATTAGATACAATATCTTTCTGGCAACCCGTGAACAACAAAACCAAAATCAACAGGGTTCCGGTAGTTTTTAAAATTGATTTCATTTTGAACTTAGTCTTTTAATTGATTATAAAACTAATCTGATTAATTGGCTCAACCAAAAGAACGTTATTAATATTTACTGACTGAAAATATTAATAACGTTCTTTTGAGTGATCTATTATATTATTTAATGCTGATGATTGTGCTGCATAGCAGTCAATTCTTCGGCAGTTACTTCTTTCTCTTTTGCCTTTGCCTGTGTTTCTATCCAGCCAAATAACTTATCGGTAATTAAACGACGATAGCTGCTGTCAACCTGCTTTTCATCCTTCATCATGCGGTCAATATAGCTTTCAATCCAGCCGGTATCTTCGCCCAGGTTCATGGTTCCAAAATAGCGCATGATCTCCACTTTCATATGTTCTCTTAACTCCTCGTTGCCTACTTCCAGTTTATTTTCTTTAATCAACGTATCACTTATCAATGTCCATTTTAACTGGTTGCTAAAGGCAGGAAACTCAGTCTCTACCTGTTCAGCCGTTTTCTCAGTATCGCCACCAGTTTGTAACCAGCGCTTTAAAAACTCCTCCGGAAACTCCATCTTTGTTTCGTCAAGCAGGTAATGGTATAATTGATCCTGTAATTGGTTACGGCTTTGGCCTTCCCAATATTTCTCAATTTCTTCTTTTATGGCGTTTTTTAATTCAGCTTCGGTTTTTAATTCCTTGCCGGGATAAATCTCGTTGAAGAAATCTTCGTTAAGTTCACGTTTTTCAACAAGTCCAATCTTAACTACATTCAGGTTAAAATATTTTTCTGCTGCTTCTTTATCATCTTTTTCAAAACCAAGGTCTTGTAAAAACATGGCCAACTTATCATCGTCAAAAGCTTTGCTTAATTGTACAGTAACAGTTTCGCCAACTTTTTTACCCATAAATTTTTTCTGGATAGCAGCAGTGAGGTATTTAAGTATAACCGAGTTCTCTTTGCTTACGCCGCTTTCAACAACGGTTCCATCTTTATCAGCCTCCGTAAACAACACATTCAAAACATTCTCCTCATTATCAATGGTTTCAGGCTCGGTCATTTTACCACCTTTAATCTGCATGCGACCAATCTCTTCATCCACCATAGCATCTGTAGCAGTCACTTTATGCAGGGTAACTTTTGCTTTCGCAATCTCAGCCATGGTATAATCAGGCTTCAATCCTATTTCAAACCCAAATTCAAAATCAATTGGGTTATTCATATCCAAATCACGTAAATCGTTCTTAAGGGGTAATGGCTGACCAAAAATTTCAGGTTTTTCGGCATTTAACCAGGTGTACAATTCTTTTTCAACTGATTTTAATATCTCATCAGTAAAAATAGAACTGCCGTACATCTTCTTAACCATACCAACAGGTACCATGCCTTTTCTAAAGCCCGGAATATTTGCTGTTTTGCTGTATTCTTTTAATTTTTTATCAAAGGAAGGTAAATAGTCATCCTTGCTCACTTTCACGGTTAATTTATCATGTAATAACCCGATGTTTTCTCTTGTAATTGTTGCCATTATTGTATTTTAACTTGTTTAATATTGAACAAGGAACAACGAATGATGAATGTTGAATTTCAAAATTCGATATTCCTTGTTCCTTGCTCTTTACTCGTAGTGCGGATAATAGGGGTCGAACCTACATGGATTGCTCCGCCAGATCCTAAGTCTGGTGCGTCTGCCAATTTCGCCATATCCGCTTAAGGGCAGCAAAAGTAAGGCTTTTTGGTAAAACAGAAAACAGATTTGTTTACGTAAATTCGTATTTAACTTATGGAAACTAACATAGACATACCTAAATACAATCTCAACGAAGAAGAAGAGAAGAAAGAGATACTGCGGCATTACCGCGGGCTTTTGCGTGTTTTAAAGACTAAATTAAAGCCCGGTGACAAGCAATTACTGCGTACGGCTTTTGAAATGGCTGCCGAAGCCCATGAAACCATGCGCCGTAAAAGCGGCGAACCATACATATTACATCCAATTGCTGTTGCTAAAATTTGTGTTGAAGAAATTGGTTTAGGTATCAGAAGTACCATTTGTGCCCTTTTACATGACACTGTGGAAGACACTGATATCACTTTAGAAGATATACAGCGTGAATTTGGCGTTGAAGTAACCAAAATTGTAGATGGCCTTACCAAGATAAGCACGGTAATGGACACCAATAGTACTGCCCAGGCCGAAAATTTTAAAAAAATATTATTAACGCT
>JBBKXU010000276.1:0-6977 GCA_037969645.1 Ferruginibacter sp.
GTTGATAAGGTATCCAGCAGAGTACAAGCTGTTGCTGTGTTTTACCCTCCTACCGATTTCGTTAACTATGGCGCCGCTAATACAACCGGGAAAGTAAATGAAGCTGGTTTAGTTATGGCACGAGTAGCTGCCGCATTCGATTTTAAAGAATGGAATGCGGCGACGGGAACTTTTGTATCCATTACGGAACCCGAAAAAAGGTTTGCATTAGCTAAAGAATATTCGCCGGTTAATTTTGTAACTGCAGATGATCCTCCTGTTATTGTCATACATGGTAATATGGATTTCCTCGTTCCTATGCAGCAATCCGAAATTATTATCGCAAAATTTAAAGAGGCTAAAGTGCCCAATAAATTTATCATTAAAGAGGGCGGCAGTCATGGTTGGCGTGATAGGGATGTAGAAGAAAAGAATTTTGTAGAGTGGTTTGATAAATATTTAAAATAATCAACTGATTCTCCTTATTCATTTAATCTTACATTCGCTGTTAAGTAAAAAATAAGCAGAACAGCTAATGATTAAACTGGAACTATTTGGCCGTGCCGATTTTCAACAACTAATGGATTGGATAGATACCGAAGAGCTATTGATAAAATGGTCAGGTTCTTTATTTAGTTTTCCACTTACAATAGATAGTATGGATTGGTATATTAACGGATCAAATATCCTTAACAAATCAGATGCCTTTTCTTATAAAGCGGTTGATATTGAAACCGGTGAAACGGTAGGGCATATTTCTTTAGGAGGATTGAGTTGGAAAAATAAATCCTCACGTATAAGCAGGGTTTTGGTAAGTGATGCTGCTAAAGGAAAAGGAATTTGTCAGCAAATGACAAAAGCTGCACTAAAAATTGGGTTTGAAGAACTTGGTTTACACCGAATCAGCCTGGGAGTGTACGAAAATAATAAGGCTGCGTTAAATTGTTATCTCAAAACTGGATTCAGCATTGAAGGTGTCTCCCGGGATATACTTTGGTTTAAAGGTGAATATTTAAGCATGATAGAAATGGGGATACTGGAAGATGAATGGAAGGCGTTGAATACTTAAAGCAGAAAAGGCAGAACAGCTTTTCTATCTGCAGGATAATGCTCAAATTTATTTTTATACCATTTGTGATGCGCCATGGCTCTGGGTATCAGGTTGGCTGCAGTCCAAATAAAAAATGCCAGTGCTGGCATGTTCCAGCAAAGAATAGCAAAACCTGCCCATTCAATTAACTCGCCCAGCATATTGGGACAACTCACAAAACTAAATAACCATCCTTTTGGAATTTTATAATCAGTTTCGTCTGGTTTACGCAAATGAATTAAAATATTATCCGATTTCCAGTTTATCCATAGACCCACTAGAAATAAAACAGCACCAGTGATAAACCTTACATCAGTTAACCAGCTTAATTCATAGTTTGCAAAATGGGTAAAGTAGTAGCCAAGTAAAAAAGTATTGCAGAGGTTGAAGAATATTCCGGAAGCCATTATTAAAATAGGCATTTTTTTACCTCGGGTGTGCAACCTGAACGGGAAAATAAATGTGCGGTTAAAATAATGCAGACAAAATAAACCGATCATCAATTCGATAGCTATATTCTTCATTGCAAAATTTTCAATGAAGAAAAAGATCATAACCGCCAACGCCGGTAATTCCATCATTAGCCAACCATAATGATTATCAATTTGCGGCCCCCACTTAGATGAGGCGTGGCGGCCATAAGGAGCTGCTATCTTCAATAGCAAGAAAAAGATAAGTACGGCAATACTTATCCATACATAAAAAATAACTTCATAACCAGAGAAAGAAATAAACATATCAGAATGGCAGAATAGTTTGGTTTGCAGTGTTAATCCCGATCAAGATAACCTTTATTTTTAAACCATTGGAAAGTATCATGTATGGTTTCTTCAAACGGCCTGTTGGTATAATTTAATTCAGCATTTGCTTTTTCACAACTGATGCAGCGGTTGCCGTTAAATAATGCATCCAATGCTTCAACAGTATAAAGTGGCTCCGCTCTTTTAATTACGGCATGGAGTTTAATGAACGGTAATCCAAGTTTAGCGGAAAAAAGTGATAACGCGACGGGATTTATATTTTTTGAAGATGCAGTTGTTAGAAACTGAGCCAGTTGTTTGAGGCTATGCCATTTGCCGCCAAGCAGATAAGCTTCACCTGGCCTGCCCATCGTGGTTGCATTTACAATGGCATTTGCTACGTCGCGGCAATCGCAAAAATCAAATCCCCCATTAAAAATAAAAGGTAAGTGCCCTTTGTACAAATCAATAATTACCTTGCCCATCAACGATGGTTTAAAATCATACGGGCCAATAATTGAAGTTGGGTGCATTACCATTACTTCCATTCCTTTGTTGTTGGCAGCGAGGGCGATTTCCTTGCCTGCCTGTTTTGATCGGTCATAAGCAAAACCATTTTCAGTAACCGGCTTCCGTTGTTCGTCCAACAATTCTAATGAAGGATTTTGCTGATATGCATGTATAGAACTAATATGTATGAATCTTTTTACGTCGGCCCTTAACGCAGCATCTATCGCCAATTGCGTACCCTCTACATTTGTGCGATGTACCAATCCTTTTGGATCGCCATTTACAGAGATCAATGCCGCACAATGGATTACAGTATCGCATTCCTGCATTAAGTTATCGAGCACGCCGGTATGCAACATATCACCAGTAACAATTTCAATGGGCAAGCCGGTACATGATCGGGAATCGTTATCCCTGATCAAAGCTTTTACCGGAATCTTTCTATTATTAAGTTCCTGCAATAAAGCAGCTCCTAAATGACCTGCAGCGCCTGTTAAAGCTATTTTCATTGTGTTATTGTTCAGATAAGGAAGTTACAATATTATTTATAGCAAATAAAAAACAGCAGGATGATCTGCTGTTGTATAATTTGTTTTGAAGCATAGCAGCTTCTGTAATTAGATTGGATTAATAACCTCTCCGGTTGTTATTATCAAAACCTCCTCTGTTTTGCCCGCCCGGTCTAAATCCGCCGCCACCCGATGGTCTGCCACCTGACGGACCCGATTTGTCCTCGGCCTCTTTTACTACCAGGGGTTTTTTACCTAAAGAAATATCTTTCAGATTCTCGATAGCATCTTTAGCCTCATCAGCATTTTGCATTTCAACAAAGCCAAAGCCTTTGCTTTTACCGGTTTCTTTATCCATAGCAACACGTGCAGTAACAATTGTACCAAATTTTTCAAATATTTCCGTCAATTCGGCATCATCTAAATCATAAGGTAAACCGGCAACAAAAAGCTTCATAACAGTTAATTTAGACCGAAAATACTAAACTAACTTGGTATTTGGGTTTTGTTTTCAGCTATCCATTAAAATATTTTTGCGGTTGTTCAAGTAAGGTTGTAAAATATTACTCTCTTTTTTAAGGGGTAGAAAGAATTTTACATTATAAATGTAGAGAATGCTACAATAGGGTATTGAAAAAAATTGCAACTTTATGAAGTTAATTAAGCCCCCTCAAGAAACCTTTGAAAAACCTTCATTTATGAAGGTTTTTCTCTTGGTAGACTAACTTATCTTTTGCTAACTTTAGTTAAAGATTTATATGCGGCTCATTATTTTTCTACTTACATTTTTACTGATTGGCTTTAACGGTATGGCACAAAATTTTGGAGGTAACCACCCTTCCGTAAAATGGTATCAGGTAAATACCCAAAAAAGCAGGGTTATTTTTCCTGCCGGCCTCGACAGTCAAGCAAACCGCATTGCCAATATGATAAAAATTTTGGGCGATTCTACAGCGGCAACAATTGGCGGCCAACAAAAGAAATGGAGCATTATATTACAAAATCAAACAACCATATCTAATGCGTATGTGCGTATGGCGCCCAAAATGAGTGAATTATTTATGATGCCGCCGCAAAATAGTTTTTCGCTTGGGAGTATTCGCTGGGATGATAACCTGATCATTCACGAAGACAGACATATACAACAGTTAAGCAATTTCAATAAAGGTTTCACCAAAGTGTTTTCGGCTTTACTGGGGCAGGAGGGGCAGCTGCTTGCAAACGGAATGACGGTGCCTGATTATTTTTTTGAAGGTGATGCTGTTTGGCAGGAGACCTTAATGACAAACCAGGGGCGGGGACGAATGCCTTCTTTTTACAATGGGTTTAAATCTTTGTGGCTGGGTAAGAAAGATTATTCCTGGATGAAATTAAGGAATGGCTCTTACAAGGATTTTACACCAGATTATTATGCGCTTGGCTATCAACTAACGGCTTACGGATTCGAAAAATACGGCGATGATTTTTGGAACAAGGTTACAAATGATGCGGTTCGTTTCCGGGGCGTGTTCTATCCGTTTAACAGAGCTGTTGAAAGGTATTCTGGTAAGTCGTATAAACAGTTCAGAGACGATGCAATGCAATACTTTAAGGAGAAATCATTGCCTATGCAATCTGGTTCCTCACCGGAGTTTGCTTATCTTACCAAAGAAGAAAAAAATAATGTAATTGATTATCAATTCCCCAATTTTATTAGCGATGACAGCATTTTGGTGTCTCGAAGATCATACAAAGAAGTGAATGCATTTTATATTCTTTCAAAAGGAAAAGAAACAAAACTCAGCGTAAGAGATATTGCAATAGATGATTATTACTCCTATAAGAATGGCAAAATTGTTTATGCAGCCTATGGTTCGGATGCAAGGTGGGCAAACCGTGATTACAGTGATATAAAACTACTTGATATTTACACCGGAAAATTAAAACAGATAACTACCAGATCTAAGTATTTTTCGCCTGATATTAATTCTTCTGGTACTGAAATACTGGCGGTTTCGGTAAATCCTGATGGCACTAATAACCTTACCAGGCTAGATGTGCAGTCGGGTTCGGAAATTGTGCAGATACCTAACACTAATAATGTTTTCTTCACACAAACAAAGTATCTTAATTCAAATACAGCTGTATCTGCCGTTAGAAATTCCCTGGGCGAAATGGCATTGGTAAAAGTTGGTCTAGAAAATGGAGATACCGAAAATATAACGCCGTTCAGCTTTAACGTGCTGGGCTATCCGTTTGTAAAAGGAGATACTGTTTATTTTACGCTGATGCATGATAATGCAGATAAGATTTTTGCCGTAACCATGTCTGACAAAAGACTGTTTCAGATAACCACCAATGTCAACGGGGTATATCAGCCGGCAGTTAATTCAAAAGGAGAAATATTACTGTCTGCATTTACTGCAGGTGGTCATATGTTGGCAACAATGCCCGTAAACAAAGCTGCTTGGCAGGAGGTCCATTTATCAAACTATAATAAAAAAGGCAACCGGTTTTTTGAAAAGGAAAAACAGTTTGATGACAGAGAAGCAACACTAATTAAAAACCCGGTAACAAAATACAAAAAATCATTTCGGCTGTTTAATTTTCATAGTTGGCGGCCTGTGGTTGACGATCCAGAATTTGGATACAGTTTGTACAGCGATAATGTACTTAGCTCTTTCAGCAATTCCCTTAATTATACTTATAACCGAACAGATATGAGCCATACAATTGGCTTTGGCAGTGCTTTTGCGGGCTGGTTCCCGGTTTTAGGTTTGAATGTGGAACAAAGCTTTAACCGCACAGTAGATACAGCTTTTGGTAAATCGGTCAGTTATAATTCAGCAGCAGTTAAAGCAGGTGTTTCGGTTCCGCTGCGTTTTATTGGAGGCAGAACCAACAAGTTTTTAAATTTTGGCGGAGGCTATAATATAGAGCAATATTATTACAGAGGTGTCGGTAAAAACGTATTCAACAACAAGGCGATAAATTATATGAATGCCTTTTTGAGTTTCAGTAATGTGAGCCAGCAAGCCCGGCAACATATTAATCCACGTTGGGCACAAGCGGTGTCGGTTAATTACAGGGATGCTTTTAACTTTCGTAACAGCCATAAGTTAGTGGCGCATGGCAGTTTTTATTTCCCGGGTTTATTTAGCAACCACAGTCTGGTAATCAATACGGCTTATCAAACAAGAGATAGTTTGCCCGATCTGTTCAGTAAAATATTTTCTTATTCCCGTGGATACGAGGCTTTAAGTACAAGGCGCATGTATAAGCTGGGCGTGAATTATCATTTTCCAATTGTTTATCCCGATTGGGGATTTGCAAACCTGTTGTACTTTCAACGTATAAGAGCCAATGCATTTTTTGATTATACTAATGCTAAAGCACGGGTGAATAATGTATTAACCGAAATTAAAAACAGAAGCACGGGTGCTGAAATATATTTCGATAGTAAAATTTGGAATGCGTTACCTGTAAGTTTTGGCGTTCGTTTTTCACATTTGCTGGATACTGATTTACTAAATCCGCTTGTTAAAAACAGGTGGGAGATAATAATACCGATTGGATTAATTCCGAATTGATTAATCCGCGTTGATCGGGTTTTGAAAGGACAAAATATTTATAATTTGTAAAAAATGCGTACTTGATGTGGAAAATACGGTATTAGTATCGTGAAAATACTTGTTTGTTTGAATAATACTATATATTTGGTTCCTGAAACCAAACAAATATGGTAAATCTTGACTTGCCGAAGATTAAGTCAGAAGGCGAAAAACAAGTAAAATCCTGGTTAACCGATAATGGTTACACCGACATTTCGCAGGAAACGCTCCAGTCGAACGAGCATGGGTTAATCGCCAATGGTAGAGTCGAAAATATACTGGTTCAGATAAAAACATTTGTGCATCCTCACAAACCGTATAAACTCAGCGAGTTTGAAACTGATCTGATAACCCGTAGAGCGACAAAATTAAAGCTGGTAGCCTATGCGGCTTATGTTACCCTGGATGTAACTGGTAAAATCCTTGGGGAAATTAACTGGGAACGGCTTAGTTAGGCTGGCGTCGCTATAATTTTAGAAAGCAGTATCATTGTTTTTTACCCTTTGTCACTTTCACGGTTTCCGCCATCAAAATAATTAAGTAACTTTCATGTTATCGT
>JBBKXU010000277.1:0-3177 GCA_037969645.1 Ferruginibacter sp.
CGGAAAATAATCATCATACAAATGTTTAAGAAGAATGAAAGCGAAAGCCAGAAAAAAAATGTAGCAGCGTAAAGGTACGTTTAATCATTCGGGCATAGTAAACATAGCATCGTAATGAAACAACAATTAAAATTTATTTAACAGTAATCGAACTAATTGAGGCTTTTGTTGAACTTTCATCGCTATATAATGTTATAAGTGAATATTAAATAATCAAATTACAATTACATTTTTATTTAATTGGTTGTCAGGAACAATTAACTTAATTTAAGATACAGTGTTTTTATAAGAACAAGTAAAATTGAAAAATGTCGATTATCCAAGAAAAAAAATATCCTTACTTCCTAAGGGGAACCAAACGCTTGATTGTTTTCCCGATCCTTTTAATAATCTCCCTGCATTCAACACAATCAGCAGTTGCCCAAAAGCAGCTATCTTATAGAAAAGCAAAAGCCAAACTTGTAAAAACCTTGAATGCATCTTCAACCGGTGATCTGTTTGCCGCGAATGTTAACTGGTTTTATAAATCTGCCTGTGATTCATTGATTAAAACAAGAATCAAGGTCGGCGGTAAGCCTATAAAAAAAATACTGACGAGATTATTTACTGTTTGTAATGAAAAAATAAAATCCGGAAAAATAAACACTTTACGGATTCCTTCGTTGAATCAAAACTTTCTCTTTACACTGAATGCATACAAAGATGAATCAATATTTGAGCTTTATAGAAGCATCAATCTTACGCAAATCAGAATTCTTTATTCGGTGTTTTTTGGCCTCGAACCCGGCTATCGTATTCAAACATTTTTAGGGCTGCGTGAAATGGCCAATGACCCCTATTTAATTGCAAGCAGAATCGAATTACCACAATATGCCGCTTATAAAGATTCTTTAATTTTTATATTGGCCAATGGGGCACCTGAAATACTTGTTGCAAAACTAAACGAAAAGGATACGTTATATACAGACATGGTTAGCCGTAGCAATAGAAAGTCGGTGAATGCCATTAGCCGCTTAAGGATGGATCCGGAGTTTGATCGGCTGAAATTTTTTGGTATGGCCTTGTTGAATAACAGCATAACTAAACAGGACATAGACTCACTTCTGTTGGTGCCCGCCGGTTACTACCATGCATTCACCACGGAGATTGTAAGATTACATAACAGCTCCAATGAAGAAGAAAATGAATATCTAAAAGTTCCACTTGTTGAACAAAACAGACAGTTAGCAAATCATTATTTTATAAAATCGATAAATGATCTGCACGAGTTGCCTGGTAACATACGTTTTAAAGCCGTGGAGCCACTGGCGGCGCTTGAACTGTATCTTATTCTTGTGGCTGATAATGGCGAACTCGTTATTGGCGGGTCGAGTGCACTGTATACATCGAGCTTTTTGTATGTTTTCAATGAGTTTATAAAGAAATTGAAAACAGAAGGTGCTGAGAAATTTTTGGATAGAATTGGCTACTATCAGTTTAACCAGTTTTTATCAAACATTTCTGATTATGGATTGGTAGAAGAACTTGTTGCAAATATTGAAGAGCAGAAAATGGGTGGCTTGTTACTCAAATACCTTTCACGTTTTAGTAATAAAAAACTAACAGATAATGAAATTATTCTGCGATCAATGACTGCGGCTCAAATTCTTTATGAAGTAAATGATCATCCGAAAATCAGCAGGATTGTGCTGGCCGGAATTGAAGATATGATGGCTCGGCCACAGCAAAAAAATTATCTGATGTATCAAAGAATGTATAGCGGATTAAGAGATATTTTACTTGATAAAGATGCATTTGATAGCGAGGCAGCCTATGATAAACTGCAGGTAGAAAGATTGCAGCACAAAGGCATGATTGTTCAGGCTTGTTTTTTTTACGATGATGATGACGGCGAAGCTTCGTTTAATAACAGTGTTGCATCTTACAGTAAAACTGTTTGGCAAAAAGAAGATTTAGGAAATTATGTTCTTTTTAGTTCTGTCACCGGGCATCCAATGAAAGTGTATATGAATAAACCCAACACAACAATTGGATACGATGCTGCACAAAATGAAATGCTTGATCAAATAAAGAGAAAAGGATATGTCGTTTCTTCCTTTGTGCATCGGGGACACAGTTACTATCTCTCGGAAAGTATAAAAAAAATGAGTTCCAGCGGCGAGTTGGTTTTTCTGGGTTCTTGCGGTGGGTACAACCAGGTATTAAAGATATTTGAATTAAATCCCGATGCGAATATTATATCAACCCGTGGTGTTGGTTCTACAATAATTAACGACCCTTTATTGGGAAAAATAAATACACTGCTTGTTAAAGACAACGATATAAATTGGGACGATTTGTGGAAAAAACTGGAAGTCAGTTTTCGTTCGGAATATGCGCAGGATCTGTTTACATCATATGTGGCGCCAAACAGGTACATCGGAGTTAAATTCATAAGAAAAGTATTGGAATATTGATGCTGCATCAGTTATCCGGGAATCACTTTACCTGGCCTGGGGAGTGTAACTAATGTCACAAGTCCTTTAATTTATTAATCTCATCTTTGCTTCATAATCGAATTACATGGAGATAGCAGGGTATTTACTTTCGGCGTTTGTTGGCATTTCGCTTGGCTTAATTGGAGGCGGCGGTTCCATATTAATGGTGCCCATATTGGTTTATCTGTTTATGTTGAACCCGGTAATGGCAACATCCTATTCCTTATTTGTTGTGGGTACTACTTCGCTGGTTGGCGCATTTAATAATTACCGAAAAGGTTTAGTGAGTATAAAAACGGCTTTCCTGTTTGGTTTAACATCCATAACAACTGTTTTTGTAACAAGGAAATTAGTTATGCCTGTAATTCCTGATGTGCTGTTTAATATTGGTGATTTTGAAGTGAAGCAATCTATGGCCATTATGGTATTGTTTGCTGTATTAATGTTGATGGCCTCTATCGCCATGATAAAAGGTAGAAGGGAACCCGCTGATATTGATACGAAACCTTCATCGGCTGATACAGCAAAACTTTTGATGTACGGTGTTTTGGTGGGGCTGGCAACGGGTTTTCTATTGGCCGCCATCCACAATGCCGGAGCCGGGTCCGTCTGGGACCACCTGCGCTACCGGCCAGCAAACGGCACCCTCATCAATTCCGGCTCAGTGACGTACGAGGTTCGAGAAGGCGCCCCGTACGAC
>JBBKXU010000278.1:0-8164 GCA_037969645.1 Ferruginibacter sp.
ATAAATATCAAATTATAATTTTTAAAAATTAAACAAAACACAAAATGAAAAAAGTAATCTTGGCTTTAGCAATCGTATCTGTATCTTTTGCAGCTTGTAACAGTGGTGAAACTAAAACTGAAACAACCAGCGATACTACTACAGTAGTTGCTCCAGTTGATACTATGACAGTTGTAACGGACACTACCATTACAACTTCTATTGATACTTTGAATAAGTAATTCAATACCGGCAGATTGTCTGTTTTAATGCCGATAAGTAAAGTTTTTAAAACGACAGACAATCAAAGTACCCCTCTTATATTAAGAGGGGTATTTTTTTTGTAATATTAATCAGAAACACTATTTTTGATTTACAAATGACAAACAAAAGCACAAATACCTGGTCTTATTTTAGCTACTATTTTAAAAATAGACCGGGAGCCTTTGTTATAAACTGAAACAAAACAGACTAACATAAAAAGTCCCCCGACATTAAATCGGGGGATTTTTAATTTAAGTATATGCAAAAAAAAGTTTCGATACAGGGTATTGAGGGCTGTTTTCACCAGGTGGCAGCCTGTCAGTTTTACGGTAATAACACCGAAGTGATCTGCTGTTCAACATTTAAGGAAGTTATTAAAAATGCGGCGGCAAGTAAACATTCGGATGGAGGTATTATGGCTATTGAAAATTCTATAGCAGGAAGTATTCTGCCAAACTATAGCTTGATTTTAAAAGCCAATGTAAAAATTGTTGGCGAAGTTTATCTGCACATTAAGCAACACCTAATGGCTAACCGGGGTGTGTCGCTGGAAGATATCAGGGAAGTGCATTCGCACTATATGGCCATTCAGCAGTGCTTTGGTTTTTTAGATAAGTACAACTGGAAACTGGTTGAAACGGAAGATACTGCTCTCAGCGCTAAACATATACATCAATACAAAAATAAACACGCTGCGGCTATTGCCGGTAAACTAGCTGCGGAATTTTATGACCTTGAGATTATAGCACCCAATATTCATACACTTAAAAATAACTATACCCGGTTTTTAATACTGCAACATCAAGACGCAGGTTCGGCAATAGAAGATGCAAATAAGGCTTCCATAAATTTTATTACCGGAAACGAAAAAGGTAGTCTGGCCAAAGTGTTGTCTGTAATTGCCGATGCCGGAATTAACCTGTCAAAACTTCAATCAATGCCCATACCGGGCAGCAATTTTACGTATTCTTTTCATGCAGATATGGAGTTTGACAATGTAGACCAGTTTAACAAAGTGATTAACAAATTGGAAGCTGTAACAGAGCAACTGACGGTATTAGGTATTTATAAAAACGGGAAAACACAATAATATGCAAACGGCAAAAAGACTGGACAGCATTGGCGAATACTATTTTTCTCAAAAACTGAGAGAGATAGATGAATTGAATAAACAAGGGAAGAACATTATCAACCTTGGCATCGGCAGCCCCGATCTACCTCCGCATCCTGATGTAATTAAAATTTTACATGAAGAATCTAAAAAGACTACAACCCATGCCTACCAAAGTTATAAGGGTAGTCCGGTTTTAAGAAAAGCCATTGCAGATTGGTATAGAAAATGGTACAAGGTTGATTTAAGTACCGATACTGAGATATTGCCATTGATCGGCAGTAAAGAAGGCATTATGCATATCTGCATGACTTATTTGAATGATAGTGACGGTGTACTTATTCCCAATCCTGGCTATCCAACTTATAAAGCCGCAGCAACATTGGCAGGAGGTACTTGCCTGCAATACAATTTAACGCAGGACAATAATTGGTTCCCCAATTTTACAGAGATTGAGACAATGGATTTGACTAATGTGAAACTGATGTTTGTTAATTATCCGAATATGCCAACCGGGCAACAGGCAACAAGTGAATTATTTACACAACTGGTTGCTTTCGCCAAAAAGCATCAGATTTTATTAGTACATGATAATCCTTACAGTTTTATTTTAAATAACAGTCCGCTTAGCCTGTTGAGTGTTGAAGGCGCAAAGGATTGTGTTGTTGAATTGAATTCTCTAAGTAAATCGCATAATATGGCCGGCTGGCGTATTGGCGTACTTTGCGGAGCTAAGCAGTTTATTGATGATGTGATGAGATTTAAAAGCAATATGGATAGCGGTATGTTTTTGCCCCTGCAATTGGCAGCTGCTAAAGCATTAACGCTTGATATGGATTGGTATGATGAACTGAATATTATTTATGCCGACAGAAGAAAAAAAGTTTTCGAATTGTTGGAATTATTAAAGTGCACATACTCAAAAACACAGGCAGGTTTGTTTGTTTGGGCGGCAATTCCTGCTGGTTTTAAAGATGGATACGAGTTAAGCGATAAAGTGTTGTACGGCTCAAATGTTTTTATAACACCCGGCGGTATCTTTGGCAGTGCTGGCGATAAATATGTAAGGGTAAGTTTATGTTGTACAATAGAAAATATACAGGAAGCGATAAACAGAATCAATAATAATTAAAATTATGACTATTACAGTTGTTGGGGTTGGTTTAATTGGCGGCTCTATGGCATTGGGCCTTAAGGAACTGGGCATTGCCAAAAAAGTAATAGGCGTTGCACGCAAAAACGATACCCTGGCAAAAGCGTTGGAGCTTAATATTATTGATGAAGCATTGCCTTTGCAGGAAGCGGTACAAAATGCCGATATTATTTATGTAGCTATTCCGGTAGATGCAACAGTTGATGTGGTATTGGAAGTCATGGATTTGATAACCGACAAACAAATTGTAGTTGATGCAGGCTCTACCAAATTTGCATTATGCGATGCGTTAAAGAATCATCCTATGCGTAAACAGTTTGTGGCTTCGCATCCTATGTGGGGTACCGAGTTCAGCGGTCCCGAAGCGGCTGTTAAGGGCGCTTTTGCGGGCAGAGCCTGTGTTATTTGTGAAAAAGATAAGAGTAGCGAACTGGCTTTGAATACCGTGGAGAAACTGTACCGAGATCTGAGTATGCACATCATTTATATGAATGCTGAGAATCATGATATACATGCCGCCTACATCAGCCATATATCGCACATCACATCTTTTGCTTTGGCGAATACAGTTTTGGAAAAAGAGAGAGAAGAAGATGCCATTTTTGAAATGGCCGGTGGTGGTTTTGAAAGTACAGTGCGTTTGGCTAAAAGTAGTTCGGCCATGTGGGCGCCAATCTTTATGCAGAATAAAGAAAATGTGCTGGATGTATTGAACGAACATATATCGCAGCTAAGAAAATTTAAAGCCAGTATTGAAAAGGAGAACATGGATTATCTGGTTGAGCTGATTGAAAACGCAAACAGAATTAAAAGAATTTTAAAATAAGCCCACTTGATTCCCAAAGGGAACAGGACGAGGGTTAAAAATATAATTTTGATTTACAGAGAAGCAGCAGTAAAAGATATAGGGCAAATACAGTTTGTTCGCAATGCGGTAAAGGAAAATCGCTTATCGGATCCTGCTTTGGTTCCTGATAAAGATGTGGAAGATTACATGTTTAACCGTGGCAAAGGCTGGGTTTGCGAGGTTGATGAAAAGATAGTTGGATTTGCCATTGTTGATTTAATAGATAATAATATTTGGGCGCTTTTTTTACTTCCTGAATTTGAAGCGATGGGTATAGGAAAGCATTTGCATAATATAATGATGGACTGGTATTTTCTTCAAACGAATAAAACCATCTGGTTGGGAACTGAGCCAAAAAGCCGTGCAGAAAAATTTTACCGCATGCAGGGCTGGATGGAAGTTGGTGTGCATGGAAAAGGCGAGATAAAATTTGAGATGGATTTTAAAACATGGTCTGGTAAACCGCTTGATAAAACTAAAACATAACAAAAGATAAAAACTAATTTTACATGCAAACAGTAGAACAAACTATGAAAGAATTGATGCAGGAAAAATGGAACAAGCGCCCGTTAATCATTAGCGGTCCTTGTAGTGCCGAAACTGAAGAACAAATGATAGAAACCGCTACCCGACTGGCTAATACAGGTAAGGTTGATTTATTACGTGCTGGTATCTGGAAACCCCGTACTAAACCGGGCATGTTTGAGGGCAATGGTATTGTGGGGCTACCCTGGCTGGCAAAAGCCAAACAAATAACCGGTTTACCTATAACGGTAGAGGTAGCTACAGCAAAGCATGTGGAAGATGCATTGAAATTTGGTGTAGATATGCTTTGGATTGGTGCCCGTACAACCGTGAATCCATTCAGCGTACAGGAAGTAGCCGATGCCATACGTGGTGTAGATGTTCCTGTTTTAGTTAAAAATCCTATTCACCCCGATTTGGAATTGTGGAGCGGAGCCATTGAGCGTTTACAAAAAGTTGGTGTTAAACAAGTGGGTATGATACATCGTGGTTTTTCTTCTTACGGCAATACCGAATTTAGAAATGCACCCATGTGGCATTTGCCTATTGAGATGAAAAGGCGCCACACAGAAATGCCTTTGATCTGTGATCCTTCGCATATCTGCGGTAATCGTACACTTTTGCAGTCGGTGTCGCAAAAAAGTATTGACCTTGATTTTGACGGCCTAATGCTGGAGAGCCATATTGACCCCGACAATGCCTGGAGTGATGCCAAACAACAGGTAACGCCTGAGCGGTTGTTGGAAATGCTTAATGAATTGATATGGCGCCACGAAAGCACTACCGAGCAGGAGTTTATTACCGCTTTAACTACGTTACGTGAGCAGATAAACCAGGTTGATGATGAACTGATGACGTTGCTAGGACAGCGTATGAAACTGTCCGATAAGATTGGCGAATACAAAAAAGATAATGATATTACTATCTTGCAAACCAACCGCTGGAATGAAATATTAGAAAGAGCTTTTCAGAAAGGGGAAGTACTTGGTTTAAGTAAAGAATTTATAACCAAGTATTATGATGCAGTGCATTTAGAAAGTATTCAACATCAAAATAAAGTAATGAATTCGTAATGCTGGTTCGGTATTGGCAAAAAAAATATTATGCATAAATCTGAGTATACATTTTCTCAAAAAACGGTTAGTTGTTATTTCGATGCTGATTTTGCTGCTTTGCAGGAATTGGTAAAGGACGAGAATGTAGTAATCATTACTGATGAAAATGTTTATCGGCATCATGGAGATAAATTGTCAAAGTTTCCGGTCATTAAATTCAGGGCAGGGGAGGAGTTTAAAAACCAGGCAACAGTTGATAATATTATTCAGCAATTAATTGAGATTGGCGCTCACAAGAATACTTTTTTAATAGGTGTTGGCGGTGGTGTAGTAACTGATATTGCGGGGTATGTAGCTGCAATATATATGCGGGGGATAAAATTCGCTTTAATGCCTACATCAGTATTAGCAATGGTGGATGCCGCTATTGGTGGCAAGAACGGTGTTGATGTTGGCGTGTATAAAAATATGGTTGGTACTATCCGGCAGCCCGAATTTATTTTTTACGATTACAGTTTTTTAGAAACACTACCGGTTGCAGAATGGGTGAACGGCTTTGCCGAAATAATAAAACATGCCTGTATTAAGGATGCTTTATTGTTTTCAACGCTGGAAAAATATTCTTTACATGATTACCAGGCTGATAGAACTTTAATAGCCGATCTCATTGAAAAGAATGTAGAGATAAAAATGCAGGTTGTTTTAAGTGATGAGTTTGAGAAAGGCGAAAGGAAACTTTTAAATTTTGGACATACCGTTGGTCATGCTATCGAAAACCTGCACGGTATTCCGCACGGACATGCTGTAAGTATTGGCATGGTCGCGGCTTGTAACCTGTCTGAAAAATTAAATGGATTTCATTTTACCGATGCCGCCAGGATTGTAAAATTACTTGCTCAGTATCATTTGCCGGTTGATGTAGAAACCGATCATGCAAAAGTATTTGAAGTATTAAAAATGGATAAAAAATGTAAAGATGGCGGTGTGCATTTCATACTTCTTAAAAGCATTGGTGATGCCGAAATAAAGTTTATCAACTTAACCGATCTGGAAAATAATTTTAAAGAAATAGTGTAGTGATTGTCAGTATTAAGCCTTCCATAATTTCAGGTACATTGTTTGCTCCTGCTTCCAAAAGCAGCATGCAAAGAGCTTGTGCATTGGCTTTGCTGGCTGATGGGGAAACCATTTTACACAATCCCGGAAAAAGTAATGATGATATTGCTGCCCTCGAAATAATTGAAAAATTAGGAGCAAAAATTCAGCATAAAGATGCAGGACGGATGTCAATTAAAAGCTCCATAGCTCCCCCTTCAGGGGGCGGGGGGGGTATCAACTGCGGCGAAAGCGGCCTCGGCATCCGCATGTTCACCCCCATTGCCGCTTTATCATCCGAAGAAATTACTATTACCGGAACCGGCAGTTTACTTACAAGGCCAATGCAGTTTTTTGATGAGATATTTCCGCAACTGGACATATCAATACAATCAAACAATGGTCATCTTCCCTTAAAAATTAAGGGGCCTTTACAACCTGCTGATATAACCGTTGACGGTTCGTTAAGCTCTCAGTTTTTAACAGGACTTCTAATGGCTTTTGGCAAGGCGGCAACTAAACCGGTTACTATCACTGTACAAAATTTAAAAAGCAAACCATACATAGATCTTACGTTACAGATGATGAAGCAGTTTGGGTATGATGTGGAGAATAATAATTACGAGCGTTTTACCATTAACCCGTCTTTCGACTTCGCTCAAGGCTCCCGGCAACGCCCTTCGACTTCGCTCAGGACTTATATTATAGAGGGCGACTGGAGTGGCGCAGCTTTCCTGCTTGTGGCAGGCGCTGTATCCGGAGGAATAACTATTATAGGACTTGATGTGTTTTCTACTCAGGGAGATAAGGCAATTTTAAAAGCTTTAATGGATTGTGGTGCAAACATTTCGATTGAAGAAAAACAAATAGTTATCAATGCAACTTTGGGAAACAACGGTAAGGCTTTCCACTTTAATGCAACAGACTGTCCCGATCTTTTTCCACCGCTGGTTGCGCTGGCAGCTTATTGCCATGGCACAACGGTTATTGAGGGTGTAAACAGATTGGCACATAAAGAAAGTAACCGGGCACTTAGCTTGCAGGAAGAGTTTGGCAAAATGGGTATTATCATAAAACTGCAGGATGACTTAATGATGATTGAAGGTGGAGGAGGAGTTGCAGGAGCAAAAGTTCATTCACATCACGATCACCGCATTGCCATGGCTTGTACCGTTGCGGCTTTAAAAGCTGATGGAGAAACAATTATTGAAGATGCCGAAGCGGTGAATAAATCTTACCCCAATTTTTACGAAGATTTGAAATTGCTTAATGCTGATGTATCTTTAATCATAAACAAATAAACAGTGAATTCATTCGGGCGTATATTCAGGATACATATTTTTGGCGAATCGCATGGCGATTGTGTGGGACTTATCATTGACGGTTGCCCGGCGGGTCTGCCTTTATCTGTTGATGATTTTACCGAAGATATTGAAAGAAGAAAACCCGGAGCTAAAGGAACTACGCCAAGAAAGGAAGATGATATTCCGCTTATAAAAACCGGCTTGTTTAATGGCAAAACAACCGGCGCTCCTATAACCATCTTATTCGATAATAAAAATACACGCAGCGCCGATTATGAAAGATTGCGTGCTGTGCCAAGACCGGGTCACGCCGACTTTGTAGCTTCGGCCAAATTTGGCGGCAACGAAGATTACAGAGGCAGCGGTCATTTTAGCGGCCGACTTACGGTTTGTTTAGTAGCTGCAGGAGTAGTTGCAAAAAAAATATTGACGGCAGTTAATATAGATGCTTCTATTTTAGAAATTGGCGGAGAAGCTGATTTGGAAAAAGGGTTACAAAAAGCGATTGACGCTAAAGATAGTATTGGTGGCATTATTGAATGTAAAGTAAATGGCTTACCACTTGGCCTTGGCGAACCATTTTTTGATGCTGTCGAGTCTTTAATAAGTCATGCGGTATTTGCCATACCTGCCGTAAGAGGTATCGAATTTGGAACCGGCTTTGCCGCGGCAAAAATGTTTGGCAGTCAGCACAACGATGCCATTGAAAATAAAATGGGTAAAACTTTTACCAACCACGCCGGTGGAATTGTTGGCGGCATTACCAATGGCAATGAGTTGGTTTTTCGTATCGCCATCAAACCTCCTTCCTCAACACCAATTGAACAACAA
>JBBKXU010000279.1:0-2890 GCA_037969645.1 Ferruginibacter sp.
GTATGCGTATTGCAGATAATTTAGAGGAAAGTACATCTACCTTTTATGCTGAATTAAAAAAACTTAAAACGGTAATAGATAAAGTAAACAATAATGAAAAAGTATTTATTTTATTGGATGAAATTTTAAGAGGTACCAATTCGCTGGACCGACATACCGGTTCAGTAGCCCTTATAAAACAATTGATCAAACATAATGCCGCATGCATTATTGCTACTCATGATGTAGAACTGGCAAAGATGAAAGATAACTATCCTGCAAATATTTTAAATTATCATTTTGATGTACAGGTTAGTAATGATGAACTGTATTTTGACTACAAGTTGAAGGAAGGTATTTGTACCAGTTTAAATGCATCTATCTTAATGAAGAAAATAGGTATAGAACTGTAGAGAAAATGATACAAACAAAAAGAAAGCATCCGAACGATGCTTTCTTTTATAATAGTTTTTATTCTTCCTTATCTGCCTTTACCCCATCCAAACCAATCGTTTCCATTTGCATAGAGCATTAACGCAAGTAAAACAATCATTCCAAATATCTGAGCGTATTCCAGAAACTTTTCACTGGGTTTACGGCCGGTTATCATTTCACCTAATGTAAATAATACATGTCCGCCATCCAATGCAGGAATTGGCAACAGGTTCATGAATGCTAAAATAATAGAAAAGAAAGCCGTGATTGTCCAGAAATGTTCCCAGTTCCATTCGGTTCCGGAAAAAACTGACCCCATCGCTTTAAATCCACCAACTCCTTTATAGGCACCGGTTTCAGGAGAAAGTATTTTCTTAAATTGATCAATATAGAACTGTAATTCACTGCCGGCTCTTTTTACACCTGCCGGAATAGCAGCAAAAAAGCCATATTTTTTTATCTCGTATTTATAAATCCCCAGACTGTCGAACTGAGCATGACTGTTTGGTTGATTGAAGCCAATCTTTCCTCCGTTTATTAACGTGGTGGTCAATACCATAAGGCTATCGCCTCTTTGTACTGCCAGTTTGATCGTATCGCCTTTCTGTTGTTTTTTCATGACGTTTGAAAACTCGTCGTAGAATTGTGTTTTAACCGAATCAACACTAAGTATCAAATCTCCTATCCTTAATCCCGCAATATAAGCGACACTGGTATCTTCAATATCAGCAACCATAACCGGTACTCTGGGGCTGATCAATGGCCCCTCCGTCAATTTCTTTTTCTCTACCAGCTTGCCGATAAGGTCAACAGGCATATCAACGGTCATTTCCTTACCATCTCTTTCGAGGGTAACATTTTTATTAACTACTAAAACCTTTTTCAGAATATCTGTGTATTCAGCAACCGGGTTACCATCCACAGCCAAAACTTTATCCCCGTTCTTAAAACCCAGGTCATTAAAAATGGAATCATTAAATGAAATACCATATTTTAAAGATGAAGCTGGTATCTTTTTTTCTCCCCAGGTCATTAAAATACCGGCGTAAATAATAAAGGCCAGTAAAATATTAACGGTAACGCCGCCCAGCATAATGATCAAACGTTGCCAGGCTGGTTTACTTCTGAATTCCCATGATTGTGGTGGTAGTTTTAATGCTTCCTTATCCATACTCTCATCAACCATTCCGGAAATCTTCACATAGCCCCCCAGTGGCAGCCATCCAATGCCATAAACGGTATCTCCAATCTTCTTTTTGTAAATTGAAAACCAGGGATCAAAAAAAAGGTAAAATTTTTAAACCCTGCCTTTGAACCACTTGGCGGTAATATAATGGCCAAATTCGTGCAGAATTACCAATATGGAGAGTGATAATAGTAGTTGAGCAACTTTTAAACCAACACTTGGCCAGTTAATCGCTAATAAAGTAAAATCCATTGATTAGTTGTATTTAGTGATCAATATAGCTGAAAAAGTATATGAGTTCGATCCCGATTGTATCGGGACGGGCTGCCAAAGAAGTTAAATAAAAGTACAAATGCCGGGCTCAAAATATTTTTACAGGTTTATTATTGAAGCCGCAATATTACGGGCTTCGCCGTCGCTTTCAAAATATTCCTGTAAACTTGGTTTTTCGATAAATGCAACGGTTTGCATGGTTTTCTCAACCATTGCTGTCATATCCAAAAAGCCAATACGGTTGCGCAGAAAGGCCCAAACGGCAATTTCATTGGCTGCATTTAATATGCAAGGCATGTTACCTCCTTTATTAAGTGCTTCGATGGCAAGAGATAAATTTCTGAAAGTTTTAACATCCGGCTCTTCAAAATTTAACGCCGCGTATTTCCTGAAATTAAGGCGGGGGAAATCATTTTTAATTCTACCCGGAAAAGCCATAGCATATTGAATGGGCAGTTTCATATCAGGTAATCCCATTTGCGCTTTAATACTGCCGTCTTCAAATTGAACCATACTATGAATAACACTTTGCGGATGAATAACGACTTCAATCTGATCGGGCCTCAAATTAAATAGCCATTTGGCTTCGATCATCTCTAACCCTTTATTCATAAGGGTTGCAGAGTCTATGGAAATCTTTGCTCCCATGTTCCAGTTAGGGTGCTGTAAGGCATGATCTCTTTTTACATTAACCAAAAAGTTTGGTTTTTTTCCAAGGAACGGACCTCCGCTGGCGGTAAGTATAACTTTTTCAATGGGGTTTCTGGCTTCACCAACAAGGCATTGAAAAATGGCAGAGTGTTCGCTGTCAACAGGAATGATTGGCACTCTTTTTTCTATCGCCTTTTGCATAACGATATCTCCGGCAACAACCAGCGTTTCTTTATTGGCCAATCCAACTGCCTTCCCTTTTTCAACTGCTTTTAACGTTGGTTTTAAGCCTGCAAAGCCAACTATACCAGCCAACATCATATCATAAGTGTCAAAATCAGCAGCCTCTTCCAATGCTTTTTCACC
>JBBKXU010000280.1:0-10154 GCA_037969645.1 Ferruginibacter sp.
TTTAATAAATGACTGCAAGTTTAATAACTGCATGCACTTAAACGAACCCGGCTGTGCGGTTAAATCGGCAGTGGAGGAAGGCGATATACATATGGATAGGTATATCAGCTATTGCAATATTTTGGAATCGATTAATGAGAAAAGCTACTAGGAGACGACAGACGACGGATAACCGTGGTCTATGGTCTGTGGTCCTTGGTCTTCTCAATAAATCATATGCTCCAGAAAGTGCGCCACTTCCATCACCACATTATTTGTAGTAGTAGCCTGCTTCTTTTGTTGCGGGTAAATACTTACGCCGTTAAACATGTTGTAGTGCAGGGTTAAAAACTGTCCACGATACTGAAAATCCCAGTCAAGGGTTTCGGCATCATCTATTTGATTAAGGAATTTAACTTTCAGATCTTTTGAAAGTGTGTTGGCAATAGCGTAAAATTTCGAAATGCCACAGTTGTCGTCAATTACAGCTTCGGAGCAACCGTTGTTGGTTTTAAGTTCGTAACACATAGGATAGGATTTACAATTTTGAAATATCGGATTTAAACTTGTTAATTTTTGAATTAAACAATCATCAACCACCTTTCCATTTGGCTTTCTTAGCAGCTTTTTCAGCCTTTGCATCGCCGCCTAAAAGTTTTTCTGCGCCCACGTTTCTGCCGTTTGTAGGGCAACCTACTTTATCTTTTTTGCCAAAAATTCTGCTTATAAAACAGCCGCTTAATAAAAAAGACGCCAGTGCAAAAACAAGTAGTATTTTTTTCATGAACTAAAGGTAATAATTTATTTTTTGCAAAGCGACTGATTAATGCTCAGACTAACAGCTATTATATTTTTAACTTATTCTCCTCCATTCCCCCTTTAGGGGGTCAGGGGGTGTTTAAACCACCCACTGTACATCACATAATTATCAGCAATCCGGTTTATTTCGCCACTAATCATCTCTTTACTGATATCTTTCACCTTTTTCGCAGGCACCCCCGCATAAATACTTCCGGGCTCTACTTTGGTATTTTCAAGAACTACTGCGCCTGCTGCTATAATGCTGTTGCTGCCAACTTCTACATTATCCATCACAATAGCGCCCATGCCAATGAGCACGTTATCATGTATAACGCATCCATGAACAATTGCATTGTGTCCAATGCTCACATTATTTCCAATTGTAGTGCTGGCAGTAAGATAAGTACAGTGAATTACGGCGCCATCCTGCACATTTACCTTGTTGCCTAGGCGTATTGAGTTCACATCGCCCCTAACAACTGCATTAAACCAAATGCTGCAGTTATTGCCGGTAACCACATCGCCAACAATAGTGGCATTGGGAGCAATAAAACAGTCGTTTCCGAAACTGGGTTGTATTCCTTTAACCGGAAGTATTACAGGCATAATTTTATTTTTTTATGAGCCCGGCATTTGTATAGCTATTTAGCTTCATTGGCGTCGCACTCTTGTTCTGAATATCTTTATTGAACTTCCAAAGGAAGACGAATGAAATTCAAATCTACGTTCATAAATTAAAACGGTATACCAAACAAAACATACGATTGTATTTTTTTGCTTTGATCGCTGTACATAGCGCTCAACTCCAATGGCCCAATGGGTGTTTTATATGCAAATGTGAGGGCATAACCGGTTAGCCCGTCAAAACCCGATGTTGAATTATTGTTAGTAGCAAAATCTTTTACCAGGGCATTAATACGCCCAGTAATGAAAATGTTATTTGCCGGGTTGTACCTTAAGCCAAGTTGCAATGCCGTAACACTCGATGAGTTTACAGAGGCTTCCTGAAAACCGGCAAACCTGATCTGGTTGCGATAGCTGCCGCTGAGGCCACCAATTAAAAAATTATTAAGTGGGTTGGGATTGTTGGTAAAATTTATACCTGCCTGAAATTCGGACAAAAAAGTAAACCTGTTATTTATTGGCGTAAATAGAGATGCATCTAGCATCAGCCGGGTATAATTATCAAAATTTAAATTATGGGGTACAACCGGCAAACCATTCTGATATCGTACAAGATTTGGTTTTTGATTATAAACTTGTGCCAGTTCGGTATTTATTTTAAAACCCTTTGTAGGAAAAAATATCTGGTTGAGATTATTGTATTTTAAATACACATAACTTTTAATATCGGTAAACCTGCCCTTTGTTTCGGTAACCGAATGAATAGAAGGGCTGAAATTGATGTACTCAAATGCGGTACCGATACCGGCGGCAATTTTATTGTTGCCACTGTTCTGAAAATTAATGAAACCCTGCGAAAAATTCTGTTTATAGGCGCCGTCTAATTTAAAATCCTGATAGGTATTTATTTCCTGATTGTCGAGCCTGAAACCTGCAATGAAGGCCACGTTTTTAATACGCCCAAGGTATTGAAAATGCTCCGCTTCAATCTGCGTGCTTTCGCCAAGCGAAAGCGAAATCATACTGCGTGAATTAGGAATAATAAAATCACGGGCAGTGATATTAAGGTTTACATTAATGCCCCGGAACCGGGTATAATACAAACCGGCTTTTAAGTAAGTGTTGGGGTTTTCCTCGGCTGCAAAAATTATCCTTGCTGTATCTTTTGCAATGGGTTCTAGTGTATAAGCGATACTGCTGTAATATCGACTGCCATAGGCTCTGCGAATGGCTTTGTTTATTTGTGCTGCAGTATAATGTTTGTGGTCGTAAAAATTCATCAGATGTATAAAGAATGGCTCGGTAGTCTTTTTTAAACCATGTACTATGTACTCCTGTATAAAAACATTTTTACTGGCAATTTCGGGTTGTTGTTGTTCGCTGGCAGCACCCAATGCATTAATACTGTCGGCCAATTTTTTAAATTGGGGATAATATTGCAGGCCTGTTTCCAGGCCAATATTCATAATTTCTTTGCTGCTTCCAAAACTGGCAGTATTGTAATCTTCCAATGGCATATGAATATACAGATCGGTGAGTGGAAGTTCTTCCTTAAAGTCTCCAGCCTCTCTAAAAAAGGCCATTTGTAACAAGACATCAACGGGATTTTTTATCTGATCAATTTTTGAAAGTCCGTTGGTTACGTTGCTGCCAATTACATAATCGGCACCCATTTCCTTTACATTTTTAACCGGAAAATTTCTTACCAGTCCGCCATCAACAAGTTTTTTACCATCTCTTGTTACCGCCGAAAAAACGGAGGGTATGGCCATGGTAGCTCTTAGGGCTGTTATGATATTGCCTGTATCCATTACAACAAGATCGCCGGTTTCCAAATCGGTTGACATGCATTTGAAAGGAATTTTGAATTTATTAAAGTCACGGATATTGTAAACATGAAAAAACAGCTCCGAAAATTTCATGTTTAACTCCTGCCCGGTAATTACACCGGTAGTAAAGCGTATTTTATTATTGATAAAAGGAAGTTCAATGGCAAACCGACTATACTGATCTTTTTCTTCCATCGAAAGTGTTTTCAATGGTACATTATTTGAGAATAAAACATCAAAGTCAATATCTTTTCTCAGGGCTTCAATATCGTTTCCGCTATAACCTGTAGCATACAAGGCACCCACAATGGCGCCCATACTGGTACCGGTTATGTAGTCAATCTTAAGTCCGGCACTGTCTATTGCTTTTAATATACCGATATGCGCCAATCCTTTAGCGCCTCCGCCACTGAGTGTAAGGCCAATTTTAGGACGGCTTTGACTACCCTGTGCTGTTACATACAGGCCAAAACTTAAACAACAGAAAAGGGTAAAAAAAAACTTCATTAATTACTAGTTAAAATGCCGAAAGGGAATTAAGTGTACAAATTACGGATTATCTGCTTTTTTATTTTATGATAAAAGTTAATTATTTCCTTATGGGCTGTAAACTTTATCAGTAGCTACAAATTAAAGGTTTTATAACGAGATAGCTTTATTTTGCAATAATATGAGTGTAATGAACAATCGTCAGCTTTTTTTAAACCATGTAGGACAGACTTCCGATGCCCCGCTTTGCCTTGAAATAGTAAAGGCCGAAGGTTGTAAACTGATTGATGCAGACGGAAAAGAATTTATTGACCTGATAGGAGGCATCAGTGTTTGCAATGTAGGGCACAGGCATCCAAAAGTGATTGAAGCAATCAAAAAGCAATTAGATGATTACCTGCACATTATGGTATATGGCGAGTTGGTGCAGAGTCCGCAGGTGAAGTACGCTAAATTGCTAACTGCAAATTTACCGGCATCGCTCAACTCTGTTTTTTTTACTGCTTCCGGCAGCGAAGCAACTGAAGGCGCTATGAAGCTGGCTAAAAGGTTTTCAGGGCGCACACAAATTATCTCTTTCAAAAATTCTTATCACGGCAGTACGCAGGGCGCATTAAGTGTAATGGGCAGCGAATACTGGCAACAGGCTTTTCGGCCATTGCTGCCCGATGTGTTGCAAATGAATTACAATTCTTTTGAAGACCTTAAAAATATTACAGAACGTACTGCCTGTGTTATTGCCGAAACCATACAGGCTGAAGCAGGCGTATTAGTACCTCAAAAAGGCTGGCTGAAAGCATTGAGAGAAAAATGTGATGATACCGGAACGCTTTTAATATTAGATGAGATACAATGTGGCTTTGGCCGCAACGGAACACTTTGGGCATTTGAGCAGTTTGATGTGGTACCTGATATTTTATTGCTTGGCAAAGCATTGGGTGGCGGTATGCCGCTGGGCGCTTTTGTTGCCGACAAAAAAATAATGGATTCTTTTACCCATGATCCGGTGCTGGGGCATATCAATACATTTGGCGGTCATCCGGTGTGCTGTACGGCAGGTTTGGCTGCGTTTAATGTTTTGCTGGATGATAAATTGATTGCTACAGTTGCAGAAAAAGAAAAATTATTTCTCACGCTCTTACAACATCCAAAAATTAAACAGGTACGAAGCCGTGGTTTAATGATGGCTGTGGAGTTTGAAAGTTTTGAAGTGAATAAGGAATTGATTGATAGGTTGATTAACAAGGGTGTTTTCACCGATTGGTTTTTATTTGCTGCAAACTGCCTGCGTATTGTACCACCTTTAACCATCAGCGAAGCAGAAATTACCTTAGCCTGCAATAAAATAATTGAAGCACTTGATTCGGTTTAATAATTTCAACATGAAAAAGTTCTTAAAGAAGGTAGGATACGTTTTAGCTGCTCTGGGTATTCTCTATTTACTGTTGTTAATTCCTGATGCAAAGGAAAAGCCGGCGCCCATAGAAACGGGTGAAACCCCATTTACCTGGAACAGCGATGCCCAATGGCAACAGATGGAAAACCTGTTTAAACAAGCTAGACAGATGCAGAAGCTGCAACTGGATTCGGTTATTGCTGTTCATAAGGTGATTGCTGAAGATGAACTTACTCAACTGCAAAAGAAAAATCTCACAGCTACAGATTCAGGGTTGAAAAAACTTACAGATAATTTTTTCGTTTTGTCTACACTTATTGCGGTGGAGCAAGACCAGCTGATCTGGTTAACTGATTATTATAACCGGGTTCGTAATTATATAAAACTTCAGTCGCAACAATGGGATATGAATGAACCTGCCGCAAGAAACACGGTTTATACTTTGCTGTATGGCCTGCGTGCTGCTGTGGAAGAAGTACTGCTGCAGGTAGACAGTTTGAAATTTCCTGCTGCTATGCTGGTGAAGGATGAAAAGTCTTATACACCTGCTGCTTCTATTTTTGGTATTGAAGTACACAGTGGCGATCTGTTGGTATCAAGAGGTGGTGCTGAAGTGTCTGCATTAATATCAAGAGGTAACGATTACCCCGGAAATTTCTCCCATATCGCCTTAATTTATGTTGATGAAAAAACAAAGGAACCGTTTTTGCTTGAAGCTCATATTGAAAAAGGTGTAGCCATTGCATCGGTTGCTCAATATGAAAATGATAAGAAGCTGCGATTTATGGTAATGAGGCCCAGAGCTGATTTGCTGGATATAATGGGAGATTCGATGTTGCCGCAAAAAGCAGCAAAGCAAATGTTTGATGAAGCCAACAAACGACATATTCCTTATGATTTCAAGATGAATTTTAACGACACAACTGAAATGTTTTGTTCAGAAGTTGCTTCCTATGCTTACCGTACAAAAGGATTGCAGATTTGGAAACATCCTTCTACCATTTCCTCCCAAGGTGTTGTAAACTGGTTGCACGATTTTGGGGTTGAGAATTTTGTTACACAAATGCCATCCGATCTGGAGTATGATCCGCAGCTTGCCGTTGTTGCCGAATGGCGTGACCCAGAAACTTTATTTAAAGATCATTTAGATAATGCCGTAATGGATGCACTTTTAGAAAAAGCAAACAAAGGGGAGGTGATTGATTACAATATCTGGCAATTACCTATTGTAAGAGTTTTAAAAGGGTACTGCATGTTAAAGAATTTGTTTGGTTATGTTGGCATGATACCGGAGGGAATGAGCGCTACCAAAGCTTTGAAGAACCAAACTTTTGTAGCTATGCACGTAGAGGTCAAAAACAGAACCGTGCAGCTGGCTGATGAATTTTATAAACAAAACGGCTATCGCCCACCTTATTGGCAATTGGTAAAATTTGCTGAAGCTGCTGCAGCCGAAAATAAAAAATAAAAAAGCCTGCGATATCAGTCGCAGGCTGTAATAATTTGAAAACAATTTATTCAGGCTTGCCAAAACCTTCCAAGTTCATTGCATCAAATGCAGCCTTGTCGCCATAAGGACCAAGGTATTTTGCATCGCCAAAACCTAGGATTGGAATAAAAACAATGCCCAATAAAAGCAGCCCAACCGTAAAGCCTTCATCTTTTCCAAAACTTTTCGAAAGCATATTATACGTCCACACAAGAAAAACAATATTAACAAGTGGGATAAACATCAGCAACAACCACCAACCTGGTTTACCCACAATCTTCAACAGTATATAGGTGTTGTAAATGGGGATAATGGCTGCCCAGCCTTCCTGGCCGGCTTTTTCATAAATTTTCCACATGGCCGCAATCAGAAACACCACAAGTGCAAGCACTATCAAAATAACTACAATACCGAAGCCTAAAATCATAACAGTTGGGTTTTAAGGTTAAAGATTCACTAATGTAATAATTAAGTTTGGTATATTATAGTAAAACATAAACAAATAGTTATCACATGTATTCGTCAGTGATACATTGGTATTACTGGGGATGATAAATCCGCTCCGCATTTTTATATACGGTTGCTTTATCTAAGGTCATGGTTTTTGTTTTTTGCTGCAGATACATCTCTACCTGGTCATCAAAATGTTTATTGCCGGGTTTTGCACTGGCACCGTACATATTGATGGTTTCTATTTTTGGTAAGCCTTGCTTTTGAAAACGTACAAACATTACCAGCCCATCGCCGCCAATTGATTTTAGTTTTCCATTAGCCATGGGTTCTGTCCATTGTGGCGACAGCAGATCGGGAAAGCCACCAAGTGGCCACTCTTTGCTGCCCCGTACTAATTTTTGAATATCGCCTAATGTTAAGTCTGCTCTACCAAAATTGGTTTGCATCTCATGATCGGCGTATGCTAATGCACCAATACTTTCCTCTTTTGTTAAATATCTGGGCGTACGGTCTACCAAAGTTTTTTTCAGGTATTCGTAAACCAATACAAAAACAGCAGCGCCTTTGCTATCTGCATCTCCACGTTTATCCCAGTTTTTAAAAGTTGTAATTACTGATGCCAATTGTGGGTAATCTTTTTCACTCAACAGAAACAGGGAATCAAGGCGGAATGGATACTGTAATGTTTCAGGCAGTTGCTTATCAAATTTTATCTGTTTAAATTTTTCATAACTCAGTTTTTCGTTTTGTGGAAAGAGCTCTAAAAAACGCACGCTGCGGTTAAGATGGTACTGCTCCCAGCCATCGGCTCTTGCAAAGGATGAGGGCTTTAAATTATCTGCAGCAGCCGTTGCTAAAAAAGATGAATGATTGGTGTTGAATAAAAAACCGCTTTTTGGATTGATGTATTGTGGCAAATCTTTCTCTGGTCTGAAACTGGTCCATAAAGTTTTGGATGTATTCCCGGGCACTGTTCTTTTCCAGTTGTAATTGGCTGATTCATTTCTCACAGGCATTAAAGCATTGTTGATATAAAAAATAGTATCATACCTATCTGCATACATAATGTTGAACATACTAAGCTCCTGCCGGTTAAGAGCTGCGTAAAACTCTGTGAAGTTTTTTGCCTTGTTCATCTGATACCATTGATCCAAAACACCAATCTTCATGTTGGCACCAAGGCGCATAGAAAAGAAGCCTTGTTTATTCTTCATAGTAGCGCCATACTTACTCCAGTAAATTTTTCTTTTTACATTAATCGGGATGCCTTTTATTTTCAGTTTGATTGTTTTTACTTCGAGATCAACCCATTCACCGTCAAATTTATATTGCAGCAGATTGTTGGGGTTCATCTCTAATTGAAATTCATCAAGCCTGTCGCAGAAGTTAACGGTATGTGCCCAACCCAGGTTTTCATTTACACCGTGTAAAATACATGGGCCGCCTGCTAACAGGCCACCTGTAATATTTAATCCTTCATCGCTGCAGAGATGTGCTTCGTAAAACGATTGTGGGCCTGTGTTTGGTTGGTGGGCGTTTATTAACAAAAAAGCTTCGCCTGTTGTTGTTTTAGATGGACTGATGGCGGCAGCGTTACTGCCTTTTTTATTTAACTCGGGCGCTTCCCATTCGTTGTTGTTAAAAATTCTTATCAATGCCTGGTCGGCACCGTTAAAGATTGTAAGTGCAAAAACCGATGAAGAAATATATTCCTTTGGAGTTAATGGGAATATTTTTTTGTGCAGAATTTCTTCCGGATGTTTTTTTGCATAATTATTAATGCCTTGAATAAATCCATCAATCAAATTTAAAAAAGCAGGTGTAAGTGTGTTCCATTTTTCTTCGGTTATTTCACGGCAACGGAATAAGGCGAATGCATAATCACCAGCTGCGCCTTTTTTACCTTGCACTCTGGCCATCAGGTTTTTTGCGGGCAGTATCACTTCCTGCATACTTTTAAAATCATCTTCTGCTTGGGCCCAAGCAAGGCCATAAGCCACTTCTGCATCGGTTTTGGCAAAAATGTGCGGTACGCCAAAGGAATCCCTTACAATATCAATATTGGCAGGGTTGATGGTTTGTTGTGCGTAAGCAGTGTTAAATAATAGCAGGCAAAATAAAGCCAATGAAAATAATTTCATGAACGTAGGCAGATGTTTTAGTAGTTACTGTTTGTAATTGCCCTATAAAGATATGCTGTAAATGAGTGTTCCAACAACAATCGAGGCAAATGGTTGAAAAGAAAATTTAATAGCTGGGCCAAAAAAATAATTTGCAAAAATCAGAATCAATGATTTACTTTGTAATTCAAAGTGCTTTTTATATGGACAAACAGCAACAACCTTTGGATGACCTGCAACACATCAAAAAGATGATGGAACGCAGCAGCCGGTTTATAAGCCTGAGTGGTTTAAGTGGTATTGCGGCCGGCATTTGCGCCCTGGCCGGCGCCTGGTTTGCAAGCCAGGAAATTCATTGTTGGGTTAAAGGGGATTGTCAGTTGGGGTTGTTAATCACTTCTGCCGGCGATAAACTTATCAATAACCTGTTTTGGATTGCCACTTTAACTTTTATCTCCGCATTTATTTCTGCATTTGTATTTACTTATTTAAGAAGTAAGAAAAACGGAACTCCTATGTGGGGTACCACAACAGTGCGTTTGTTTTGGAACATGGTAATACCACTGGCAGTTGGCGCTATATTTTTAATAAGGGTGATGCAGATGGATCAATACCAATTGGTGGCGCCGGGTTGTTTAATATTTTATGGCCTTGCATTGGTTAATGCCAGTAAATACACATTAGGCGAAGTAAGGTACCTGGGCTACGGACAAATTCTACTGGGTATTTTTAATTTGTGGTGGATAGGTTACGGCTTGCATTTTTGGGCCATGGGCTTTGGTGTTTTGCATATTGTTTACGGGGTTATGATGTGGTGGAAGTACGAACGGAAATAAAATTAATGGTCGAATGAATAATCCGATAGAAAATCTAAATAAAATTTTTGACAGTCGAATACGTCTTGGCATTATGAGTGCCCTGATGGTGAATGATGCTGTAAGCTTTAACGAACTGAAAGAACTGTTGGATATTAC
>JBBKXU010000281.1:0-6465 GCA_037969645.1 Ferruginibacter sp.
TGTCGTTTATTTTTTCTTTTCCAAAAACATCCATCACATAATCCAGTTCGAACAATATTTGTTTAAACCAAAGTTCGTAAGCCTGGTGAATGATGATGAAAAGCATTTCATCATGTGCCGGTTTCTTACCTTCCTTAAAACTTTCAGGATCCTGAGCTCCGGTAATTTTTTCCAGTTGCAAATAATCAGCGTAGTAAACAGCTTTTTCCATATCTCAAATTTTAGTGCAGCAAATTTACATCTTTTACTTGTCAGGCCACTAAACAGTGTCAAGCTTATTAACGCACTTAAACAAGTAAAGGAATTTAAATCTGCAAACTGTTGATAGTGGCCAGACAAATAAACCCATTTGTTAACCAATGGTGAACAAAAGTCCCTTTAACACAATCTTGTATAAATCAAAACATCGTGGCATCATTATTTAATAAATAAAACACGCAGCCCTTAAACCCTGTAACCAACTATGATTAGAAAAATTTCTTTTACCGTCATCTGTCTGATGATGATGAATCTCCTGCATGCACAAATAAGTTTTGGTATAAGAACCGGCGTAAATTTCTCTAAATGGGAAGGCGAAGACTTACAGGTTATTGAGGACCTGCTGGACAAAACAGATGGCTATCTGGTAACCAAAGGCAAAAAAGGTTTACATATTGGTGGTTATGTACGCATTCCAATTTCGGAAACATTTGCATTTGAACCTGGTCTCAGCTATTCAAAAAAAGGCTACAGCATTAAAGGCGATTTTCAGATACCGATATTAAAGTATCTGGGCATAAATGCAGGTGCACAAGTGCAATCACATTATATCGACATTCCTTTAGTGTTAAAAGCAAATGTGCTTAAAGGGTTGAATGTATATGCAGGTCCGCAGGTTTCGTACCTGGCCCGTAGTACGTTAAATGCAAAACTTGGCATACTTGGCATTTCCATCTTCAACAAAGGATTTGGCATTACCGAGCGGTTTAATAAAGTTGATTTAGGCTTAACGGGCGGCTTAGGTTACGAATTCGACAACGGCATTAATGTACAGGCAGGATACGATTACGGCTTATCGAAACTGGATAAAAATGAAAATTATGCGGCATACAACCGGGTAATAAAAGTTTCGCTTGGTTATACTTTTTAGATTGGTGAACAATTCGGCAAAGGCGATATCCGGAAACGGGTATCGCTTTCTTTTTAACTGAAACTGATTTTCCTTAAATTTGCCCTCATATTAACTAACTAAATATAATGGGAAGAATATTTGAAGTAAGAAAAAGTGCCATGTTTGCTCGTTGGGATAAAATGGCTAAGAATTTTACCCGTATCGGTAAAGAGATTGCCATTGCTGTAAAAGCCAGTGGTCCGGATCCGGATAATAATCCTGCTTTAAGAAGATGCTATATCAATGCAAGGGCATGTGGCATGCCCAAAGACCGCGTAGAAGCTGCGATTAAAAGAGCAATGGGTAAAGATACCAGCAATTATGAAGAGCTTATGTATGAAGGCTATGCACCACATGGCATCGCTGTACTTGTTGAAACGGCTACTGATAATCCTACCCGTACCGTTGCTAATGTTAGAATGCATTTTACGAAAGGGCAGGGATCACTTGGAACTTCGGGCAGTGTGGCTTTTGGTTTTACCCATATGGCTGAATTTAAAATAAAGAACGAAGGAGTTGACGTTGATGAACTGGAACTGGAATTAATTGATTTTGGTTTGGAGGAAATTGGAGAAGATACGGAGGGGCATGTGATCATTCGCACAGCTTTTACTGAATACGGCAACATGAGCAAGGCATTAGATGACAAGAAAATTGAAGTAGTTAGTGCCGAACTTACCTGGGAACCGGGTAATTTAATGGAGCTGAATGAAGAGCAGAGCGATGAAGTTTTAAAATTAGTTGACCACCTGGAGCAGGATGATGATGTGCAGAAAGTGTATCACAACCTGAAATAATATTGAAGCCGCTGAAATGCGGCTTTTTTTATAGCGTTATTTCTCCTTTCATATAAAAGACAGCATTACCCTTCATATTCACCCGCTCTCCTTTTTGCGCACACCAGAGCTCGCCGCCCCGTTTAGATAATTGTAAAGCATGCATCTCATTTTTTCCAAGTTTCTCAGACCAAAATGGAATAAGTTGTGAATGTGCGGATCCGGTTACGGGGTCTTCATCAATACCTGCACCAGGCGCAAAAAAACGGGAGACAAAATCTACCTTTCTTCCCGGAGCAGTAATGATCATTTTATCAATGTGCTTCTTCATCAACGTAAAATCGGGATTGCAGTTTCTTACTGCTTCTTCATTCATAAGCTCCACCAATAAATCACGGTGTTTATATACTCCTACTATCTCAACATTATCTAAAATTTCTGAGAGCTCGTCGGGGTAAATATCCAGTCGCTCCGGTTTCCAGGAAGGGAAATCGAGACAGATAAGATCATCTTCTTTTGTAACTTTTAATATGCCGCTTAAAGAACTGAAACGGATTTCAGCTTTACTGAAATTTAAAATATTGAATAACACATAAGCCGCAGCCAACGTGGCGTGGCCGCATAAATTAATTTCTACTTCTGGCGTAAACCATCTTATCTCGTAGTCAACATCTTTTGAGGGAACGATGAATACTGTTTCGCTCAGATTATTCTCCAATGCAATTTGCTGCATCAGCACAGTATCAAGCCATTTATCTAAAGAAATTACAGCAGCAGGATTGCCGCCAAAAAGTTTATCTGCAAAAGCATCAACCTGATAAATAGTCAGTTTCATTTTTTTACTTTTTTCGAATAAAATACGGGCAGCGTTAACTTGTATCTCACTGCCAGTAAGCGTATTACTAAGATAAGCAGAATGCAGATAATCTTTGCTACATCATCGTTTACAATACTCAGTTTCAATAAATAGTAAATGATTCCGCCAATGATACTGGCCAGCGCATAAATCTCTTTACGAAAAACCAGCGGTACGTTATTCAATAATAAATCTCTTATTACGCCACCAAAACTTGCCGTTATAGTGCCGAGTGCAACACAAACGCCCACACTAAAATTCAACTCCATTCCCTTTTCAATACCAATAATGGTGAACAGGCCGAGCCCGAGTGCATCAAACAAAAACAATGTGGCATTTATTTTTTTAAGCCATTGGCTAAAGAACATACTGCCCATGGCACCGATAAAAATCACAATAGTTGCGGTTTCATCACGTAACCAGCCAACCGGCAAGTTGCCAATCATCATATCCCGTAAAGTGCCGCCGCCTATTGCTGTTACAAAGGAAAGAATGAGTACTCCAAAGGGGTCAAGCTTTTTTTCCATAGCAAAAAAAGCGCCCGATACCGCAAATGAGAAAGTACCTAAAATATCTATAACGTGTAGAAAACCAAAATCAATCATAAAGGTTGAAATGACCAGGCTAAATAATTATTCTTCCATCATCTCTTTTATCACAGCAACAATATCTTCTGTATTTGGCTTGCTGAAATAGTCTCCATCGCTGCCATAGGAAGGGCGATGTGCTTTACCGGTAATGGTTCTGGGAGATACATCTAAGAATTTGTAACCACCCTGTTCTTCCATAACTTTATTAAACATATACCCTGCAGCGCCGCCCGGCACATCTTCATCAACAAAAACTATACGGTTAGTTTTTTTAAGCGACTCCACAATTTTATGATTGATATCAAAAGGCAGTAAAGTCTGTACATCCACTACTTCGCAACTTATGCCCATTTTATCCAGGGTTTCTGTTGCTTCTAAAACAATACGTAAAGTGGAACCATAAGTTACTACTGTTACATCTGTGCCTTCTTTTACTATTTCCGGCACACCTAACGGCACAGTATATGCCATTAAATTAGAAGGTAGTTTTTCTTTTAAACGATATCCATTTAAACATTCAATCACCAAGCCCGGATCGTTGCTTTGTAATAAAGTATTGTACATACCAGCAGCTTGCACCATATTACGTGGTACACAAACATACATACCCCTCAGTGCATTAATAACCATACCCATTGGCGAGCCGCTATGCCAGATCCCTTCCAGCCGGTGTCCCCTGGTACGTACAATCAACGGGCAACTTTGCTGCCCTGCTGTGCGGAAATGCGTGGTACAAACATCATCACTAAGTGGTTGCAAACCGTATAATAAATAATCGAGGTATTGAATTTCAGCAATCGGCCGCAGACCTCTTAAAGAAAGACCAATACCTTGTCCCATAATAGTTAACTCACGAATACCGGTATCAAAAATGCGGGCCTTGCCATGTTTCTCCTGCAGGCCACTAAAGCCCTGGTTAACATCGCCAATATGGCCAAGATCTTCTCCAAATGCTATTACTTTATTATTGGTGGCAAATAATTCATCAAAATATTTATTGAGTACTTCGTAGCCGTTTACTGTGGCTGCATCATCTGTGTAATAAGGAGCGATAACCGGTACCTTTAAAGCAGATTTAGGCCCATCATTATATAAGTAACTATTGTAGAGGCCAGCATATTCAACTTTAAGCTCCGTATAATATTTTTGAATTGCATTTGCTGAAACATTATTGCCTGCAATATCTATAGCGGTTGCCAGCGTCTTCATCACATCTCTGCGCATGGGCTCCCTTATAGCTTTAAGTTCATCCGTCAGTTTCTTTATCTCAAGAATTGAAGACTCAAGTGGTTGTAAAATTTCAACAGTTTTAGCAACTAGTTCTTTTATTGGTTCAATATATTTTGACCAAGCTTTTTGCTTGCTTTCCTTAGCAAGCTGCACAGCATTTTCTTCAATGCTGATCAATTCTTCATCGGCAGCCAACGCATTGGTAATAATCCATTCTCTCATTTGCTTTAAACCGTCCCACTCCTTTTCCCATTCCAAACGTTCAGCTGTTTTATATCTTTCATGACTGCCGGATGTGGAATGCCCCTGCGGTTGAGTAATTTCTTCCACATGAAAAATAGCTGGCGTATGTGTATCCCTTATTTTTTGAATGGCAGGTTCCAGTATCTCACACATGCCTGCATAGTCCCATCCCTTCAGTTTATAAATCTCGATACCGTTGGTGTCTTCTTTTTTCTGAAAGCCCTTTAATGCGTCTGAAATAGATGCTTTGGTTGTTTGGTATTTTTTAGGCACAGATATTCCATACCCATCATCCCAAACAAAAACGGCTAATGGTACCTGTAATACACCGGCAGCATTAATGGTTTCCCAAAAATGACCTTCGCTGGTTGAGGCATCACCAATAGTGCAAAAACAAATTTCGTTACCATTATTGCTGAGATTGGTAAGGTTGTGGGTTTCTTTAATATTTCTGAAAGCTTTGGACGCAAAGGCTAATCCTAACGCTCTGGGCATTTGGCCTGCAGTTGGTGCAATATCGCTACTGATGTTCTTTAGCTCCGCAAGATTTAACCAGTCACCGTTTGCATCTACCATTTTGGTTGCAAAGTGGGCATTCATCTGACGGCCGGCACTAAAAGGATCATTTTCCACATTTGGATCGGCATATAACTGCGCAAAAAATTGTTCAATAGTAGCCAACCCGCTGGCAAACATAAATGTCTGGTCTCTATAATAACCTGACCTAAAATCACCCGGTTTGAAAAATTTTGCTGCTGCAACCTGAGCAACTTCTTTGCCATCTCCAAAAATGCCGAATTTAGCTTTGCCGGTAAGAACTTCCTTACGCCCCAGCAAGCTGGTTTCCCGGCTTTCGCAAGCAAATTGATAATCTTTGAGCACTTCGTTTCTGAAATTATCGAAACTCAGTTTTTCCAGTAAAGCAGCATCGTTGTTGTTAGTTGTATCCATAGCACTGTTAATCTACGGCAAAAATATAAATTATAAGGCAGCTTTGTTAAAAATCTCTTAACGAGGTTACAATTTGGAACAGATAAATCCGTTTTATTATCTTTGAGAACACTAATTTTAAAATCTTCAGATATGAAACATGTTTTACCTCTTTTGGCCGCTTGTTTTTTAGTTGTTACTGCAAATGCTCAAACAGCCTCTAAACTCAGTCCGGCTACCAGTGCAAAAGTTGCAACTGTAACTACTGATGTTACTACCAATGCCGTTTCTATTGCCGAGGCCGATGCCATGCTAACCTTAAAGGAAGCTGAATTTGACTTTGGTAAAATACCACAAGGCAAGCCAGTAACACATGTTTTTGAAGTTACAAATTTGAGCAAATTGCCGTTAAAGATTGCAAATATCAACGCTAGTTGCGGTTGTACCACGCCCGAGTGGGAAAAAGAGAAGGTTATTGCTCCCGGTGAAAAAACAAATATAACCGTAGGTTATAACGCCGCTGCCGAAGGTCCATTTACAAAATTTATTACGGTAACTTATAATGAAGCTCAAACCAAGCAAATTACCATTAAAGGCGAGGTTTGGCAAACTCCAGGCAGTTCGGCACCAGAAAACAAAGGCTTAAACGATTTAAAAAATTAAACCAAACCAATAAAATAAAAATTATCA
>JBBKXU010000282.1:0-14445 GCA_037969645.1 Ferruginibacter sp.
AGTTCATTCTAGTCGAAACTGAGATAGGAGATTCTTCAAATTAGAAGGGAATAATTACCTTTGCCTATTACGATTGCTACCTGCTGCCTTGTTATGATAATCAAATGTGGGTATCAAAAAATCGAATTCGCAATTTAAAATATTCAATACATATGAGTTTAGTTGATTTAGTAATGCCGAAACTGGGAGAAAGCATCATGGAAGCCACCATTTTGAAATGGCATAAGCAGCCGGGTGATGCCATTAAGCAGGATGAAACCGTATTGGATATCGCCACTGATAAAGTGGATAGCGAAGTACCCTCTACAGCAGAAGGTGTAATAGAAGAAATTTTATTTAAAGAAAATGATGTGGTGCCCATTGGAACCGTAATCGCAAAAATAAGGGTTGGTGCCAATGCGGCTGTTTCTAATAATGAGCCTGCACCAGCAGCAAAACAACCGGTGTATGAAGATGCCAGTGTAGTAGAAGAAATTCCTTACCAACCAGCCGCATCTGCGAAATCAGATTCATCTTCCAAATCAGCGATTCGTTTTTATTCCCCATTAGTTTTAAATATTGCCCAACAGGAAGGTATCAGTATGACCGAGTTGGAGAATATTCCCGGCACGGGACAGGAAGGAAGAGTTAGTAAGAAAGATATTCTGGCTTATGTGGCAAATAAAGCTGTTGGTGGTAAACCATTAGCCACTAGCCAAAAAACAGAAGTTGCTCCCGCAGCAGAAAGCAGTAGCAGTCAGGTAGCGGTTGCTAACAGTCAACAGCTAACAACTAACAGCTACGGTGGCAATGTGGAAGTAATAGAAATGGATCGCATGCGCAAGCTGATTGCCAAACATATGGTTGACAGTAAGCAAACATCGGCACATGTTACCAGTTTTGCAGAATGCGATGTTACCAACCTGGTTTTATGGAGAGAAAAAGTGAAGAAAGAATTTGAAAAAAGAGAAGGTGAAAAAATCACCTACACTCCCTTATTTATCGAAGCCATTGTAAAGTGTATTAAAAAATATCCTTGGCTCAGCAGTAGTGTTGATGGCGATAAAATCATAGTAAAAAAAGATCTGAACATAGGTATGGCTGCGGCCTTGCCAAATGGCAATTTAATTGTGCCGGTAATTAAAAATGCTGATCAATTAAATTTAACCGGTCTTACCAAACAGGTAAACCATTTAGCTAATGCAGCCCGTAGCGGTAAATTAAAGCCCGATGATACAGTTGGCGGAACATTCACCTTAACCAACGTAGGTACATTCGGCAGTATTATGGGCACACCTATTATAAACCAGCCACAGGTTGCTATTATGGCTGTGGGTGCAATAAAAAAACGCCCTATGGTTATTGAAACCCCGTCGGGCGACAGTATTGCCATACGCCACATGATGTATATTTCTTTAAGTTACGATCACCGTATTATTGACGGCGCACTGGGCTCAACGTTCTTAAATGCCGTGAGCAAGGAGCTGGAGAATTTTGATGGCAACCGGAGTATATAACCTTTCTCTTTACTAATTTTATAATATCAGGAACCCTGCTGCCTAGCAGGGCTCTTAATATGCCTCATAATGAGACATTGATGAAGCCTAATCTCAGATATTTAGCAAGTACAGCTTCTGTTTAATGAAATTTTATGGCTATTTTTATTGCAAACAAACGCAAAATAAAAAGCTGTACTAAAAATGATTAAAGAGTTAAGAGAAAAATTCAACGCCAGTTTCACAAAAGAGAAATATGATGCCTATATGGCTAAATTAGAGGCCCTTCACCCAGGTTCCCTCGATTTTAGAAATGCTGAAACTGCTATTTATGTACCAGCTGATTTTACAAATAAAATGCTGGGCGCCTGCGAAGATATTATTGATGTGATTGTTGATCCAAAGTTTATAGAACTTACCGAACGGGGCATTCCTGCCGATGTAAAAGTACCAAACGAAACAGGCCCCGCAGAATTTTTAGTTTTTGATTTTGGCGTTTGCGAAAACGACGCAGGAGAACTGGAACCGCAGCTGATTGAAATGCAGGGGTTTCCCACCTTGTTTGCATTCCAGGCATATCACTCGGAGCTAACGGCTGAGTATGCCGAACTGCCGGATAATTTTTCGCCCTACCTAAGCGGCTATAATAAAGAAAGCTACACACAACTGTTGAAAGATATTATTGTCGGCGATTTGAATCCAGAGAATGTGATTCTGCTTGAAATTTTTCCCGAAAAACAAAAAACAAGGATTGATTTTTATTGTACCGAACAAATGCTGGGCATTAAAATGGTATGCTTAACCAAACTGATAGCTGAAGGAGATAAATTGTATTACGATAACAACGGAGTAAAAACCCTTGTGAAAAGAATTTATAATCGGATTATTTTTGATGACCTGCAAAAGCAAGAAGGTCTGGGGGAAGTGGTTGACCTTACCAAACCCTATGATGTAGAATGGACACCGCATCCTAATTGGTTTTATCGCATCAGCAAATTCACTTTACCATTTATTGAAAACCCATACGTACCGCAAACTTATTTTTTAAATGAGTTAAAACAAATGCCTGCTGATTTGGAAAACTATGTTTTAAAACCACTTTTCTCATTTGCCGGCATGGGCGTAGTTATTGATGTAACAAAGGAAGATATTGACGCCGTGAAAGATCCGGAAAACTGGATACTACAAAAGAAAGTAAAATATGCTGATGTAATTGAAACGCCCGATGTGCCTGCCAAAGCTGAGATACGTTTATTTTATTTTTGGAAGCAGGGATGGGACAGACCTAAGGCGGTACATAATCTTGCACGTTTAAGTAAAGGCAAAATGATTGGAACCCGCTATAATATGAACAAGGAATGGGTTGGAGGTAATGTGGCGTTTTTTGAGCAGAGCTAATTTTAATTTCGGACATAGAACCGATAATAAAAAGGCTGTCAGGTTGAGCTTGTCGAACCCGAGCTATTTAATATAACCCGCCTTCGACAGGCTCAGGCTGACAACTCTACTATTTTCAATTCTGTTAAAATAAAAAAATGAAAAAAGGCCAACAAAGATTTGAATTTTTCCTTAATCAGTTGCAGGAGCTACTTGAAAAATCTTCCAAACAAAAAAATCCTGCACTTTGGTTGTTCCAGAACAATGCCCGTACACCACTCTTTATGCTGGAAGCACTGGCCAAGCTTTATGCAGGCATTCATAACAAAAAGAAATTCACCAAACTTAAAGAGCAGTTTAAAGTACTGGAAGATGCTATTGGAGCGATTGATTACTATGATTCTTATGCCAAAGAATTTTTGAGCAATAAAAAAATACCCGCAACCATTACTAAATATACTCAGGCACAGAGCCGGGAGAAAATACAAAGCCTGAACGAGATTTTAAAAGAGAAAGAATGGTTAAGTGCTGGAAATATTCGTATTGAAAAGATTAGAAAGAAACTTTCAAAAGCAGATTGGCAAAATGAGAAAGACGATATAAAAAACATTCGGCAGTTTTACATTGCAGCCATTAACCAGATACTGGAGTTTATTAATCAAAAGGATTTTCATTTTGTGGATGTGGAAGATGATGTACACGAACTGCGCAGAAAGATACGATGGCTGAGTATTTACCCGCAGGCATTAAGAGGCTGTATCCAGTTGAGCGAATCAAAAACAGCTGTACCAAAATTCCTTGCCAAATACCTTACCAAGGAAATCACAAGTTCTAAATACAACATAATGCCCGATGCCGGCGATCAAAAACATTTCCTCTTGTTTGATAAAAACCGTTTTTATGCTTTAAGTTGGATGATTGCCGAGCTAGGCAACTTAAAAGACAACGGACTTAAAGTAGAGGCGATGAAAGAAGCTATTACGCAGACATCTAAAGCCAATGAAAAAGATGCCATGGTAAAGGCATATAAGCTTGCCGGGGCAAAACAAATTACCATTCAGCAGGTTTTAACCACTGCTGAAAATTTATGCAAAACATACTGCAAAGAAAAAAACCTGGAATCGTTGATGGTTGGCATTGCGACTGCGGGCCGTTAAATTATTTTATAAACCAACGTACACCCAAAAAGGCCTTCGCTCCCTGCACGGGCGCATAATTGTACGATGGATCAAAAACATATCCGTTGGGATTAGTATCTGGCCGGGCAACGCCGTTGTTATCGAAATATTTACCCCCGGCTTTATCGAAAGGATCATCGGGATGCATCAGTGGGTTCTTTGGTAAAAAATTAAAGATATTTTTTACGCCACCATAAATTTCGAATCCATTCTTCCAGGTTTTTGTTAACTGCAGATTTACAATGCTGTACAGCGGCGACTTTGCAGGCCTGAAATCATTTACAACAACAGGCAAGTGCATAGGCCCGTTTACTTTACCCGTTAAATCAATCAACACACCGTATTTTCTCAGCGGATAACTCACTGCAAATGTGCCCGAAATTTTTGGCGCAAACATCTGCGGAATCTTTGTTGAAACGCCGTTTACATCTTTATCCATTTCATATACATCCATATATGTGGCTCCGGCAATTATTTTTAACCCATTAGTAAACCCAATGTCAGCATTTAAGGTAACCCCTTTCGAAACGGCATAACCGCTCAGGTTATCGTAAATAATTTTATCGGGTGCCGAAATAAAATCGGCCACAATCTTATTACTGAAATGGGTATAAAAAACACTGGCATCAAGCCCTATGAAACCTTTTGAATGCGTGAAAAACCCGGTATAATTAAAATTACCATTCCATGATTTTTCGGGTTTCAGTGCTGATGCTATCACCACTTCCCTGGCTCCGGTAAGTGCCGCATGATCTTCTGTAAAAAGATTTACCACCCTGAACCCATTACCACCACTCAACCGGAATGTATTGTCTTTATCCGGAGAATATTTAAAACTTAACCGAGGCGTAAGAATACTTCCATGATCGTTGTTATAATCATATCGTAAGCCAATCAGGCTGGTCAGTTTTTTGTTTACTGTTAACTGATCCTGTATAAAAATACCGGGTAGATAACTATGAGCAGGCTTATTTTCACCATTGATTTTTGCCGTCGCCGGAGAATTATCATCATAAAAAGTATAGCGGAAAGGCACCCCTACTAACACATCATGCTTGCGCCATACTTTGTTCCAACGTATCTGGGCAAACCCAACCTGCTGACTTGCATAGTATTTGGTTGTGCCGTAGTAACTATCCTGCAAATGATAATTGTAAGAAATATCAGCAGTCAAGCTCTTTGAAATTGGTAAAGTACTGATTACTTCTACCCGGTTGGTATTTATGCTTTCGCCGTAAATACTATCAGTCCCCTTAAACTTAGACTCCCATTGCAGTTCGCCGCCCCACCTGTTTTCATTAACATACCTAACAGCTAAAGTTGAAGTGAGATTGTTTCTTTGTTTAAAACTCCATTTATTAAATACAGAAACCCGGTTTTGCAATGTTATGTCTGTAAAATTATCTCCGTTAATATCTCTGAGTTGCTGATAATTAAAATAATTTATCCCTAACAATGAACTGGTATTCTTACTAGTGTTGAATTTGGTTGTAATATCTGCATTTACTTCGCCAACACTTGTTGAAGAAATATCAAAGCGAAGTTTTTCTGATCCCGCAGCATCTTTCGTAATAATATTGATTAATCCGCCCACTGCTTCGCTGCCGTACAAAGTTGAAGCAGGCCCCTTTACAATTTCTATCCGCTTAACCATACTATTGGGTATTCCCGATAATCCGTAAACAGTTGATAAACTACTTACAATCGGCATCCCATCAATCAGTATCATCGTATAAGGACCTTCCATTCCGTTAATATGAATATCGCCGGTATTGCAAACATTGCAATTCAATTGAGGCTGAACGCCGTTTACCATTTGTAAACTTTCAAAAATATTCGGTGTTGGATTCTTTTTAAAAAAAGTTGGGGAATAAACTTCAACAGGTATCGGCGAATCATGTTTACTTATTGGCTTCATGGTGCCGGAAATAACTACTTCATCTAATGTTGCATTGTATTCAATTAAAGCAACATCAATATTTTTAGTCGTAGATTTTACCTGGAAGCTCGATTCATAATTCAAGTAATTAAGCGCCGATACTTTTATCAAGTATTTGCCGGGCTGAAGATTGGAAAAATTAAAATTGCCCAGAGAGTCGGACAGCACCGTTTTATCTAACGGCATCAGATTTACAGTTGCTGCATGCACCGCCAAACCGTTTGCACGTACAGTACCTGTTACATGGGTAACTTGCGCAAACCCAGCTTGTACAAACCATAAACCAATAAACAGTGTCGTAATTCTCTTCATATTTAGTGCAATTTCCGCCTCTGCAGCGAACCTATATTTTTATTTTGTGTGACAAAAATACATAATTAGGCTCACCTAATTATATTTTTATGAAAAAATACCTCACTTTTACAAAAAAACACAGAAATGACGTCGTTAGCCGAGGAGAATTACTTAAAAGCAATATATAAACTACACGAAAAGCATGGCTCCATGGTGAGTACGTCGGCCTTGGCCGACAGTTTGCAGATAAGTGCCGCATCCGTCACAGATTTTATTAAAAAGATGGCGATTAAAAAGCTGATCAGCTACAAAAAATCGAAGGGTGTTACGTTAACAGACCAGGGAAAAACCATTGCTCTTAATATTATTCGCAGACATAGACTTTGGGAAGTATGGCTGGTAAGCAATCTTGGTTTTAAGTGGGATGAAGTACATGAAATCGCTGAGCAGCTTGAACATGTAATGAGTGATGAACTGATTGAACAACTCGACAAGCACCTCGGTTATCCAAAAGCCGATCCACATGGCGACCTGATACCGGATGCAAATGGCCGTTTTGCAAAAAACAGCAGTAAACCATTACTGGAATGCGTCGAAGGAGATAAAGTAAAATTTACCGGTGTTGCAGAACACTCAAACAGTTTTTTACAATACTTAACCAAAAGCAATATTAATCTGGGAGATGAATTACTTGTTGAAACCATTGAAGACTTCGACAAGTCATTCCAGGTTAAGATAAATAAAAAGACCAGCAGGTTGCTTAGCAAAGAAGTTGTAAAAAACCTGCTGGTTGTTGTTCAGTAAAACTAATTATTCTACCAGATTTTTCACCGCATCGAACATGGCTTTACCTTCAATATTTATAGCTACAATCTTGCCGCTCCTGTCCAGTAAAAAATTAGTAGGTAATTCATTCACAAAAAACTTTTCAGCCACTTTCGAATTCCATCCGCTAATGTCTAACACTTGCGTATAAGTAAGTTTGTCTGCTTTTACAGCCTTAAGCCATGATTCTTTTTTAACATCTAGCGATACCGCAAATACTTCAAATCCCTTGGCATTATATTTTTTATATAACTTCTGAATATAAGGATTGGCGGCCCTGCAAGGTGCACACCAGCTAGCCCAAAAATCAATAAGCACTACTTTGCCGTTAAAATCTGAAAGTTTTATGATGCTGTCAACAGCATCAGGCAATGCAATTTCCGGCACGGTACCGCCAAACTTAAGCTGTGCTTGGCCGACAAGTGAGCCCAATAAAACAATTATTATCAGTAATGATTTTTTCATGTACAACATTTTTTCTTTTGAAATAATGATAGTATAAAAAGCAATATTTTTTTCAGCAGCAGGATTAATAGGCGTTAAAAATATTATACTCCAATCTCAGTAAAACACCGCCGGGCGTGGTTCTGGTTAAATCTTGTATCAGGGGTATACGGTAACCAACATCAACCCGCATTCTACTCAGGAATATAAACTGAACCGAAGGAGCAATGTCAAGATAAGAATATCCATTGTTCAAATTTACCTGTCCCAGCATTTCCAGCATCAGGTTCATATTGGTTTGGTTATAACTGGTGTACTTTTTAGGCAACATCAGCTTACCGGCCGATAAAGTATAATTAACAGCATGCCTATTCTTATCGCCATAAATAAATTTCTCTTTGTCATTATCCGTAGCATATGCGTATGACGCTGATCCGGAAACCGCCACTTTCTTAATCAGTTTGGTGGCAATATATCCCAACTCGTAACCCGAATTGTGACCGTTTAAATCAATAGCAGTTTGATGAACATCACTGTTATTATAACTGTACCTGCCAAAAAAAGCCATTCTGAAATGACTATGCACTTCATCCTCGCTATAAAAGCGATACTTGCCGTACAAGCCAAATCCTTCAGTAACAAAACTGTTGTTGCGATTGCTTAAAAAGCCTTCTGCGTGTATCATGAAATTTTTTGAAACGCCCCACATTACTTCGGGCAATAAATGATAGCTTGTTTTCTTTGTACTGTTGTTAAACATCAGGTAATTATTTGCCCTGAAACCGAAACTCTTAGCAGCCATATTACTGGCCGGTTCGGTAAATACATAAAGCTCCTGTGCAGTTGCTGATTGCATTGTAAATACAAGCAGCAACAATATTAACCGTTGCATATAAAATATTGAAAGCGGTACAGGAACTAACTCCTATACCGCTGGTTAATTAAATAGTTACGTGAAATACTCTTTTCTCATTCTCCTCTCCGGTTTTATAACAGGCCATTTTTGTAAGACTGCTGTTCTTCTTGAATTCCTTTGCAGAAACAAAGCCTTTATCAAGCAGACGTATCTTTTTTTCGCCTGATAAAATCCCGTCTTTTACTTTTAAAAAGTGAAAAACACTGTTACCAACTTCGATGTGCTTATCGTTAGAAATAGCAAGATTATCGAAGTTATAGGTTACTGTAAAGTTGGCTACAAAAAAACCAGCATCTTCCACCTTAGCTTTCAGTTTATCGAAGTCAATATCCATTGCAGGTTTAAAGCTGATATCGAAAGACGATGTTGAAATGTTTGGATCAACCTTTTCAACAAAGTCGAGCGTTTGCAACGCTTTAAAGATAGAGTTGCTGCACATACTGCAGGTTAACCCGCTAGCCTGAATGGTTACTGCTTTCACCTGAGCCTGCGAAGACATGGACAAAAGCATAATGAGTATTATAAATAGATTCTTCATTGTACTTAAATTTTAATGTTTCTGATTACAACTTGGCCTATTGTTTTTCTTTCAAATCCATGCCACACTTCGAACACTTTGCTGCTTTGTCACTGGTAACGTCTGCGTGCATAGGACAAGCATAGCCAGCTGCTGCTTTTGCAGTGCTTTCCTTTCTGTCGTATTTGCAACAGCCATGTAAATTATCGTAAACAGTTTTTTCAGCTGTAAAATCCTGTGTATCGTAGCCAGATTTAGCAATAGCTTCCTGAATTTTAGCAGAAGAAGTTTTCTTTTCCGCATATGTAACTTGTAGCTCTTTGCTTTCGTCGTTCCAGCTGGCTGTTTTTGCACCTGCAGACTTAGCGGCTTTTTCGATGGTTGTTTTACACATGCCGCAGTTACCCCAAACTTTAATGGTTTCTGTCTTAGCTGTTTGTGCAGTAGAAGTATTGATGGCGAATATGCTGAATAAGATTGCAGCAAATAATGATAATGTTTTCATTTTATATAAATTTTGATTTTGAATAAATAAACGTGCATATAGCACTATGCACCGGTAAAATTTCACCGATGTACAAATTCTAAATCAATTTTAAATTCTGAAAACGCCATGCATTATACGGGCTGGTGGCTCAATATAATCAGGTGGAGAGTGATTGTTCACCGCTGTTGCAGCAGTAATTTCCGGCATTTGCCAGTCGTAGATATTAAACTCCGTTATTACAGCAAAAGAGGGCGCTGTAAAACTTAAATTATTTGTAACTGTTTTGTGGGAGTCGCTTATTTTGTAAAACTGAAACTCGTCATGGCAGCAGCCAGTGTCATCTTCCGTCATACCGCATTTACCGCAGGCATCGCTTGACGAACCGTACAATTCAATACCGGCACTTTCACCCATGCAAAAGTGTAGCTCCAAAGCTATTCCCGTAGAAACAGCCATGTAGATAAACGCCACTATGCCGATATATAATTTTTTCATATCCGATGCAAATCTACAACAGAATTTTAGAATATGATAACTACACCTGTAAAAAGGAATATTTTAACAGCATAAACCCGTTTTAAGGTAAAATATTGTGTGTTAATTGACAAAACCCCATCTAATTCCAAGTCTGAAAATAAATCCTTGCATGGGATAGTGTGGTGCCGCAAAATTATTATTAGTAAATGCGAAGCCATTTGAAAAACTGACAGCATTCAAATTTTCACCACGTAAAAAAGCTGTAAAGGATTTAATACGAAAGTGAAAGAAGGCACTGATATCGGGTAGATTCTTTAATTTAAAAGTATCCTGCGGTGTAAACTGCCCCATCATTGGTGAATAGTTGTAAGCCTCAAAGGGCGTAAAATACCTAAACTCCAGACCAGCACTCAAATTTAAATTTTTAAAGAATATACCCTCGTATGCCAGTCGGTTCCTTGTAAACAACAGCGGTACTTTTATCGGTGCACTGCCGTCGGTTTGCTGCAGGGTAATATCTGAATATAGGTTCCAGCGTTTAGTTAGTCTTATTTTTTTTGATGCATAAAGTTGCAACAGGTTTATTACTTTGCTACTTTGAGCCGTGTGGTAGTAATCAGAAAAGTAAGCCAGGTTATTTATGATATGATTTTTAAAGCCAAGGTTGATAAACTTATTGTTGGCATCGGCTCCAAATGAAATAATATTTTCTTTTTTGGTAAGACTAAAATTATTAAAATTAAAGTTTGACGATCCATCAAAAATAAAAGAGGGCGTGCGGTTTACATTTTTAAAGAAGAGACGGATATCGCCCAGCTTACTATTGATATGCCGGGCAATGGTAACATATGCGCTGTAATCACCGCTGTTTAAACCATTCACATAAAACTCTCCTTTTGCCAGCACGTCCCAAAGCTTGTTGCGAGTTTTATTTCGATACTCACCATGAACAATAAAATTGTAAAAATTCCTTGTCCCGCCTTTTAACTCCCCTTTTATATTTTCCAGCTTTACCCCGGCTGAAATAAATTGCCCCGAATTTTTTGTATCAGGAAATTGTAATAAAGTAAGATCGTTAGACATCACCGACCATTTATCTCTTATAAAAAAACTGTCCTTTCCAACTTTCACAAGTGTATCGTACCAAAGTTTATAAATGCTGGTATCTGCGTTATCATCCTTATACAAATAATTGTAGGTGCTGTAGCTAAAACTGTGCTGCGCCCTAAGTTTTGGGTAAAATAAATATTCGGTAGTAGAATCGTTAATGGCAATGGAATCTTTTTTACCAATATCATAAGTCTGCCGTATAAAAACCGTGAAGTCTTTATAAATATTACCTGTGCTTACACTTGATTGAAATGGATTTGGTGAAAAATTAGCCGCATTGCCAAGGTTTACTGGAACCGTAAAACGGGATTTATAATTCGGATCTCTGAGCAATGAATCGTATTTAACCCCACCGTTCTCCGAATTTTTATTCGAATTACCTAACACCACAAAAAATGCCGCATACCTTTTTCGTTTTCCCTGGTAATTACTGAACAGGCGGTAACTTTTATGATTGGTATTTTGCGTTACATAAAAACCGGGGGCACTAACAAGCTGGTAATCGAAACCAAAACTAAAGTTCGGCCTTGGACTTTGTGTATGTAAGGCTCTTATGATTTGCTCTTTACCCGAAGCCAGTTGATAACTGAGCTGCGTATACGGTCGGTTGGTCTTGTAAAATTTAGATTCTTCCAACGTAAAGCGGTAAATATCAAAAGCGTGGAAACCTGCATCCCAGCCGGGTTTTGCATTGGGCTTATATATCAATGAGTAAGCGGCTGCGCCATTGTTGCCAAGATAAGCATAGGAAGAAGGAACAGAAAAATAAGTATCAAAATTGTTGATAGAAGAATCAAGGGGAGTGCTGCGGATTGAATCGAGATATTTATAATAAATACCGATGGAATCTTTTTTATCATCCCGATGTTCAAAACCAATTGTATCCCTTCTGCCGCCGGCATTGCTTATTTCGCTTAAACGCCCCCCTATCTTATTAAAAACAGGTTCCTGTGCATGCAAAAACTGAAAACCAAAAACCAATATCGTGAGCGCAACAATCTGCTTCATCTGCTGGTACTTATAATTGTGCAATTAATTCACAAAACAGAGCTTTGAAGTTGGGTTCAGCTTCTTTGGCTGCCTGCAAAACTTCTTCATGGGTTATCACGTTTTCTTCTTCACGAATGCCAACATCGGTTATTACACTCATGGCAAAAACAGGTAAGCCCATATGCACGGCAGTAATTACTTCCTGCACGGTACTCATGCCCACTGCATCGCCGCCCAGCGTAAGAATCATTTTATATTCGGCACGGGTTTCAAATGTAGGACCAGTTACGGCCACATAAACACCTTCACGTACTTTAATGTTTTTCTCGGCGGCAATGTCTTTCATTTTTTTAATCAGGTGCTTTTTATAAGGTTCACTCATATCTGGAAACCTTGGTCCAAGCTCTTTATAATTTTTGCCAATTAGGGGATTGGGTGCCAACTGGCTGATATGATCTGTTATGATCATCAAATCTCCCACCTGAAATGCAGGATTAACGCCACCTGCCGCATTGCTCAATAATAATGTATCAATACCCAAAAACTTCATAACCCTGATTGGGAAAACAGTTTGCTCAGAGGAATACCCTTCGTACAAATGAAAACGACCGGCCATGGCCACAATTTTCTTGCCGCCCAATTCACCAAAAATCAATTTGCCGCTATGTCCTTCCACGGTACTGACAGGAAAATGAGGAATATCGCCGTAGGGAATCTCTTTTACAATTTTAATTTCGTTGGTAAAACTGCCCAGGCCGCTGCCCAAAACAATACCCACAGCAGGTTTATCGCTGTATATCTTCTTAATAAAATCAACTGCTTCTGTAATTTTAAGCATCATATAGTTAGTTATTTTAAGTGCCAAAGGTAAGCTAAGATACGTTAAAGGAAAGTTGAGAATTTTGGGTATGTGGTTTGGCGATTGGGGTTTGTTTATCGGTTGCTCTTTGAAGTACTCAATACGCTTAGATTAAGGCTCAGTAAGGATATTATGCACCAGAGTGCACTTCGTTCCTCAGTGTAAACAGTGCCAGTGTAGTTGATTAAAGGTTAAATGCCCGTAACCCAAAACTACAAACCATAAACTATAAACTGTTTTAATTATCTTCGCAAAAATTTTTCCATATGAATCTTCACGAATACCAAGCAAAAGAGTTACTAAAAAAATATAATGTTCCTGTACAGGAAGGCATAGCATGCAATACGCCGGGTGAGGCTGAGCAGGCGTATAAGCAGATACATACCCAGTACGGGAGCAAGTATGCAGTGGTAAAAGCACAGATACATGCCGGTGGCCGTGGTAAAGGAAAAATTGTGGGTACCGAGCAGCGTGGTGTAGCTGTTGGTAAAACTGCCGAAGATGTAAAACAAATTGCTCAAAATATTTTGGGTGGCACTTTGGTTACCATTCAAACCGGTGAAGCTGGCAAACTGGTAAGCAAAGTATTGGTTGCACAGGATGTTTATTATGAAGGCGCAAACCCTGTAAAAGAATTTTACCTGTCGATTTTGTTAGACAGAGGCACCGGCCAAAATGTTATTATGTACAGTACCGAAGGTGGTGTAAATATTGAAGATGTAGCTCACGACACACCCGAGAAAATATTTAAAGAATGGGTTTACCCGGGTGGTAACCTAGAACCTTTTCAGGCAAGAAAGATTGCTTTTAATTTAGGCCTTAGTGGGGTGGCATTTAAAAACTGCGTAAAGTTTGTAACCAATTTGTACAATGCTTATGTAGGATCTGATTGCGGCATGTTGGAGATTAACCCTTTGTTTAAAACCAGCGATGAAAAAATAATTGCTGTTGACTGTAAGATGAATATTGATGATAACGCCCTAATGCGCCACTCAGAAATTGCCGCTTTAAGAGACCTTAGCGAAGAAGACCCTACGGAAGTGGAAGCCGGACAATACAATTTAAATTTTGTAAAATTAGATGGTAATGTTGGCTGCATGGTTAATGGCGCCGGACTTGCAATGGCAACCATGGATATGATTAAATTAAGCGGTGGTGAACCTGCAAATTTTTTAGATGTTGGCGGTACTGCTAATGCACAAACTGTGGAAGCTGGATTTCGAATTATTTTAAAAGATCCAAAAGTAAAAGCGATACTCATTAACATTTTCGGCGGTATTGTGCGCTGCGACAGGGTTGCACAAGGTGTTATTGATGCTTACACTTCTATCGGCAATATTAATATTCCGATAATTGTAAGGTTACAAGGTACTAATGCAGATGTTGCTAAAAAATTAATTGACGAAAGCGGATTGAAAGTTCAAAGCGCTATTCAATTGAGTGAGGCTGCGGAATTAGTAAATAAAGCGGTAGCCTAAACTCATGATAAATTATTTAATTGATCCCATTTGCTGACTTGCAGATGGGATTTTTTTATACTCAAAAATGATTTAAATT